>CAVTLU010000030.1:0-207204 GCA_963735545.1 uncultured Acidobacteriaceae bacterium | reverse complement strand
GATGCCGCCCCGGCAGACCGCCGTCCGCGGCGAGCAACGCCTCGGCGGAGCGGAGGCTGCGCGCACCACAGGCACAATTCCAATTTCCTTGATTCGATCGCTAACCTGCTGTTTGTCCATTGAAGATGAGAACCCTGTCGTCCTCAGCGCGCGATGCGCGCCCCAACTCCCTCCCATCACCTGCAGTACTTCCTTGAGAGTTGCCATGCTGGTGTCTCCCGGAGTAGTCATGGCGAGCGCTCCATGCGCCGCACCGCACTCTACTGCCCACTGCGAATCTTTGCCGGCGAGGAAACCATAGATAAGGCCCGAGGCAAAAGAATCGCCTCCCCCGACGCGGTCGAAAATTTCAAGATTTTCGCGCTCTTTGGCCTGATCAATTGGCCATCGCAGTAGCAGATCGCACCCCAGTCGTTCACCGTGGCAGTCTTCGCCTTGCGGAGGGTAGTTGCGACTACCTGGAACGGATAGTCCTTCACGACCTTCGCGATCATCTGCTTGAATCCATCGATGCCGAACTTGGACATGTGTTCGTCCATGCCCGGAACTTGGTAGCCGAGCGCGGCGGAAAAATCCTCTTCATTGCCCAGCATCACATCGACGAAGGGCGCGATCAGCCGGTTCACGTCCTGCGCGCGCTTCTTGCCGCCGATGAGCATTCCACAGAGAGAGGCGCGATAGTTCAAGTCGTAGGAGACGACCGTTCCGTGACGCTTGGCCGCCTTCAGCGCCTCCAGAGCTACCTCAGGAGTCGTGTCGGACAGTGCGCAAAAAATGCCGCCGGTGTGCAGCCAGCGCGCGCCCTGCTTCCCGAAGATTTCATCCCAATTAATGTCGCCGGTTTCGAAGTCGAGAGACCGCCGGATGCCCGCGGTCATAGCTGCCCACGGCGCCGCGCACGCCAAAGCCGCGTTCGGTGAAGTTAAGGCCATTGCGCGCTGTGCGGCCCACGCCGTCGTGATCCACCCAGCGAATTAAGGATTGATCGACGCCGCCCTGATAGACGAAATCCTGCAGCAGCCGGCCGACTGGGTCATCGGCGAAAGCCGTCACAATCGCGGTGTCCAGCCCGAAACAGCGCTTCAGGCCGCGAGCCACGTTGTATTCTCCACCACCCTCGCAGACGTCAAACCTGCGTGCGGTTGTGATGCGTCCGTCGCCGGGATCGAAGCGCAGCATGACTTCGCCCAGGCTGACCAAATCCCATCGGCACGACACCTTTGATTTAATGTTCAATCCCATATCGCCGGAAGAGCGTGCTGCTGGTCTGCTGACCAGTGTTACTTTACCAGAAGAAAAACCAGCACAGCGCCGCTCGACGGTTGGCGTGAATTCGATTATTTTGTTACCTGCGGCAAGGATGGTGCAGAGAGTCTTCCTTCTTGCTAGCTGGTCAACGGAGGGAAATCTTGAAAGCCCGCAAATACGGTGTTACGACCCCATTGGCGACCTTCGGCGCATTGGCACTCTTAGTTCTAGTATCCGCTGCCCTGCACGCACAGGACGCCAAATTCCACGATGCTCCAGCCTCGGCAAAGCAACTCAAGAATCCGTATGAAGGCCAGCAGGTCACTGAGGAGGCCAAGCCTCTTTTCCATCTGCGATGCGCGCGTTGCCACGGCGAGAATGGAGAGGGCTCCGGTAACATTCCCCCGCTCGATGCCGGCAAGATAAAGGCTACTCCGTCGGGCGAATTGTACTGGTTTATCACCAAAGGCGACGACAAGAGCGGCATGCCCTCATGGGCAAAACTTCCATCGAAGCAACGGTGGCTGATCGTCACGTATGCCAAAACTCTGGGGACGCCTCAGTCGAAGGTGGCGAGTGCGTACGCCGCCGGCGGCCGCCGACGCCGCCGATACGCTAAAGGCTCCAGCCCCACCGCCGCCGTTCACCGACTACCGTTCGGAAGCCCCGGGAAAAATCCGCAAGATCACATTGAAAGATCTGCCGGAGCCTTTTGCCACTCCATCGGCGGGCAATGGCCCCAGGGTGGTGGCGCGTCCTGAGGGCGCATGGCCGCAAGTTCTGCCAGGTTTCAAGGTGGAACTCTACGCAGCCGGGCTCGATGAGCCTCGCCTGATTCGCACGGCTCCGAACGGCGACTTCTTCGTTGCTGAAAGCCATGACGGCAAGATACGGGTATTCCGCGGCATCGACACCGAAGGCAAACCCGAGCTGACGTCGGTTTACGCCACCGGCCTCAATCGTCCCTTCGGCATCAACTTTTATCCTCCGGGCCCCGATCCCAAGTGGGTTTACGTCGGGGACACGGATGCGGTCGTAGCGCTTCCCCTATCAAAACGGAGATACGAAGGCGCGCGGCCCGGCCGAGCATATTGTGGATTTACCCAGCGGCGGCGGCCACTGGTCGCGTGATATTCAGTTCACCGCCGATGGGAAGAAAATGTTCGTTTCGGTTGGATCGGCCTCCAACGTGGACGATTCCGATACTCACCCTGAGGAAAAGAATCGCGCGGATATTCTGGAGTTCAATCCCGACGGCTCGGACATGCGCGTCTATGCCTCCGGCATCCGCAACCCGGTCGGGCTGGCCATTAACCCGAAGACCGGTGAGCTATGGTGCTCAGTCAACGAGCGCGACGCCCTTGGGGATCTTCTGGTTCCCGACTACATCACCCACGTGCAGGATGGCGGTTTTTATGGCTGGCCTTGGTGGTACATGGGCGGCCATCAGGACCCCCGGCACAAGGGCAAACATCCGGAGTTGCAGGACAAGGTCATCACGCCGGACGTGATCTTGCATCCCCACAACGCATCGCTGGAGATGACTTTTTACGATGGCAAGCAATTTCCGGAGGAATATCAGGGGGACATCTTTGCCGCCGAGCACGGTTCGTGGAACAAGGCCGTGCGCGTAGGTTACGAACTCATACGGATTCCTTTGCACCAGACCGGTCACGCCACCGGCGAATATGAGGATTTCATGACCGGCTTTGTCATCGACAATGATCGTGTTTGGGGGCGTCCGGTGGGAGTCACGGTCGCACCCGATGGTTCGCTCTTGGTTACCGATGACGGGTCGAAGTCGATTTGGCGTATCAGCTATACGGGAAAATGAAACCATGTGGCGTGGACGTCTTCGTCCGCGAGCAGCGAGTAAACTTTACTCCCGGACTAAGATTTCCGGGCCACGTGAATTGTGGCCTGCGCCTTAAGCATCGCTGTAAAATTATCGCAATGGGTGCAGCCGCCCGGAAGAGAAAAGACCGCGAGTTCGATCCGCATCAGTTCCTCGCCAGCATCGGCGAGGGCAGGAAAATCCTGTCTTTCCGAAAGAAACAAAACATCTTCTCGCAGGGCGATCCTGCGAATGCGGTGTTTTACCTGCAAAAGGGCAAAATCAAGCTTACCGTTGTGTCGAAAACCGGCAAGGAAGCGACTATCGGCATTTTGAACGACGGCGTGTTTTTTGGCGAAGGTTCGATCGCCGGACAGGCGCTGCGCATGAGTTCCGCAACCGCCGCGACGGATTGCACGGTCATGCGAATCGATAAGAAGTCGATGATTCGAGCCCTTCATCGCGAACATACATTTTCCGATCTGTTCGTCGCGTATTTGCTGGCTCGAAATATTCGCTACGAAGAAGACCTGGTCGATCAGTTGTTTAATTCCAGCGAAAAAAGGCTGGCTCGGATTCTTCTGCTGCTGGCTCGTTTCGGCAAAGAAGGCAGCCCCGAGACGGTAGTCCCCAAGATAAGCCAGCAAACGCTGGCTGAAATGGTTGGCACGACCCGCCCCAGAGTCAGCTTCTTTATGAACCGGTTTCGGAGGCTGGGATTCGTAGACTACAGCGGCGGCGGGTTGCGGGTTCATAGCTCGCTCCTTAGCGTAGTGCTGCATGATTAAGGCCTTCATCCCGATCTGCGTTGCGGCCAGATGACGGTGCCATTCTGAAGTTACTTATTTGACCCTTTTCTAAAAGTGGTCAATTTTGACCATATTTCTGGCCCCCGCACCCCTGACAATCCGCGTGGGCGTGTCCTTTGTCGCAGTTTCACGGCGAAGCTGCGATCCCGCGTCGAAGATCGTTAAAGCCTGACCAATTTGCCGTCCCCAGAGATCCGCGTTGCTAGTCCCATCTCTGAAGGCCAGCCCTTAAGGAGGGCGAAAGCTTGCGCGTTCACCTAGTTAATCCGAGTGAAGTCTCTTTCGGTACCGCGGTCATCACTCCTCGCTGGCTTTATGTGTTGGCGGCCGCCACGCCGGGAAGTTTTGGGGACCCTGTTCTCGTCGACGAAACTCTGGCGGCGATTGACCTATCCACGATTCTAGCGGGCGACGTGGTCGGCATCGGAATTCACACCGCAAATGCATTGCGGGGGTACGCGATCGGAAAGCTGGCGCGCGAACGCGGCGCCCATGTTGTGTTCGGGGGGATACACGCAACCCTCTACCCAAATGAAGCGCACGAACTCGGTGGCGCGCACGCGGTGGTTAAAGGGGATGGAGACGTCGTGTGGGCAAGAGTCCTGGCAGATTGTTCTAGGCAAACTCCACAGCCAGTGTACGAAGGGGGACGGATCGAAGCCTCTGAATTTCTGCCGGCGCGCTGGGATCTGGTGCCGCGCCAGAGCTATATGTGGGCATCGGTTCAAACCGTCCGCGGTTGTCCGAAGCATTGTTCATTTTGCTCCGTTTGGCGCACGGATGGCCAACGCCCCCGGCAGCGTACCTCCGATGTGGTGATTGAGGAGATCGTTCAACTCCGGCGGCTTGGCTTTCGCTTTATCGCACTCGCTGACGACAACTTCTATCCCGTCACCCTTACTGATCTCCGTCTGGCCGAAGAACAGCAAAATACTGTCCGTCTCAACGAACTGAAGACGATTCGAGAAGAGCGTTTCGAACTTATGGCTCGCCTGGCGCAGCTTCCCTCGGACATGATCTTCTTTACCCAGATCACCATGGAAGCGGCGGAGGATACCGACTTCCTCGATGCCATGAAGGCCGCAAATATTAAAGGCGCGCTGGTGGGAGTGGAATCGGTCACTCCCGAGGGGTTGAAGGATGTGTACAAAGAGTTCAACGCAGCGGGTGCTGACCTGGTCGAACGGCTGAGAACCTTCCGGCGCCACGGAGTTTACGTGCTGGGTTCGTTCATTTTTGGCTTGCCTAGCGACCGCCCGGAAACGTTCGCCGCCACGGCTTCCGCGGCCGCGCAGGCAGAAGTAGCGTTCGCCCAGTTTGTGACGCTGACTCCGTATCCTGGAACCGTGGACTTCATGCGCTGGGAAAAGAAGATGGAGAGTTCTCCCATAGAAATTGCCGGTATTCCTATTACGCGGCGCTGGCTCATTCCTCAAGCTCTGCGGCCCAAGCTTTATTGGGACCATCCCACCATGTCAGCCGAGGAAGTTCGCCAGCGCACCCAATCGGTTTGGGATGCTTTTTACAGCTTACGTTCCATTTGGGCACGGTCTGGGTTCATAAAATCGATGCGTGCCCGCCTGGCATTCGTGCTGATTTCAAAAATCTACCGGCAGATGTACGCCGATACCGGCATCGCCACCGATAGTGCGCGCGTCTCGCGCTCTTCCCAGTGGGCGCGTTGGCTGGCCAAGCCGTGCCAGCGGTTGTTTGCCGCAGCTCCCATGCCGGACCTTGAAGTGCCGGTGGCCTGGAACGCGGCGCCCGAAGTGGCGCCACTTCCTTGCGAGCTGGCAAGCAACTGACAACGCTAACCCTCCGCCAGTTCAAATCGGAATGAATCGAAGGGTCAGCACCTCTTGCCCGCGCGATGCCCTAGAGAAAAGCCTACAATAAAGGCGTGCGATACTACACGACTAAGCAACTCAACGGCGGCGTAACCTTCAAGTGCGTTTTCTGCGAACACACGGTCATCACACTGGGATTCGACCACACCAAAGGCAACCGCCGCACCCAGGCAGCCACAGCCATGAATCAGCACGCCCGGGAATTGCACTTCTCCCAGATGCGGACCTCTGCGCCCCTGAAGTCGGGTAGTTGTGGCGCGCTTTGAACTCCCTATCGCCGAGACAAATATTGTCGGTAGGATGCCCCGTTTGCGGAGCCAACCCACGAGAGCGGTGCACACTTAGCACCGGACAGGCCTGCGAGACAACCCATAATGGCCGAAGACTGGCCGCTGCCAAGACCGGCCGCCCCGATAACTTTGCCCAGATTGCGTTGCGCGTCCTGAAGACGCTGCCAGCCCGTGGTCTGCGTGTACTCTTCCCGCCCACCTAGACACGCGTGTTTCAAAACGAGGCTGTGGTGTTTTTCCAGATCCACAAAGATGGCCTTCCGGTCGACGGCAATAGCTACGGCAGTCTTGAGGAAGCTTCTGCGGTTTTGGAGAAGGCGGAGCAAGGCGGCGAGGTAACCGAGGTGGACGCATCGGACAAGATCGTACGCCGCTACACTCTGCAGGAGCGCCGAACCGCAGTTCGCAAATTTCGGAATGAGGCATCCAGCTAGGTACCCGTCGCGGCAACTCCGGCTGGCCGAACTTCCCCGGTCTGGTATACTGATGTTGACGCTATTGCCACGGTTTGCTTGCTTACGCGGTGGTCCCTCGTTGGATCAGTTTCATCTCCGCCTTTCCTGCCCGCCGTTTTATTCAGCGCCAAATCTAAATTGAACGTGAGCGGCGTGGACACTTGTGACGTGTGTCTGAGTGTGTGACGACAGGCCCCTCCAGAAAGAAACAATTCGAATGACGACATTTTCAGAGCTGCCCCTATCTGCTGCCTTGCAGCAGAAGCTGGCGGCAGCTCAATTCACAACCTTAACCCCTATCCAGGAGCGAGCGATTCCCCCTGCCCTTGAAGGCAAAGACGTAATCGGCACCGCGCAAACCGGGACCGGCAAAACCCTCGCCTTCCTGCTGCCGCTCATCGAGATGCTGCGGCGCGAGCCGTCGCGCTCGGCGACCGCTCTGGTTTTATTGCCAACACGTGAGCTGGCCATGCAAGTTCACGAGCAGTACAAACAACTGCGCGGCACGGGCAAAGCTGCGCTGGTAATCGGTGGCGTATCCGAGAACGCACAGATCCAAAGCCTCACTGCGGGCTGCGGATTGATCATCGCCACTCCGGGACGCCTGCAGGACTTCATCGATCGTAGGCTCGCCGACTTGCGCCAGATAAAAATACTGGTGCTGGATGAAGCCGACCGAATGCTGGATATGGGATTCTTGCCTGCCATCCGCCGCATTGTGTCGTGCGTGCCTAAGCAGAGGCAGACGCTGTGTTTTTCCGCCACCCTGGAACAGTCCGTCGCCAATCTTGTGCATGAGTACACGCGCGACCCCGTGCGGGTGGCTCTGGGATCGGTGCTCAAGCCGGCGGAAAGCGTGCAACTTACCGCGTACGAAGTACGCCCCGGAGAAAAGATGGACGCGCTCCGGCAGTTGCTCGCCTCACAAACCGGCCAGACGCTGGTATTCGCGCGCACCAAACGAGGCGCCGAGCGCATTGCCAAGTCGCTGGCACGCGAAGGTTTCAGCGCAGCCATGATCCACGGTGATCGCTCGCAATCTCAGCGCAACGGCGCACTAAGCGGATTTCAGCAGGGCCGCTTTCAGATCCTGGTAGCCACCGACATCGCTTCGCGCGGATTGCACGTGGACGACGTGGCTCACGTCATCAACTACGACCTGCCCAAGATGGCCGAGGACTTCATTCATCGCGTCGGCCGCACGGGGCGGGCCGGATCTCAAGGGCATGCTTCCACTCTCGTCTCCGGTGTCGAGGTTGTGGAGCTTCGCAATATCGAGCGCACCCTAAAGCTGCGCATCGATCGCAAGCAATTGGATGCATCGGCGGATCAGCCGAAGCGGCTGGTGCAGAACACGCTCGCATCACGAACTCTGACCGCGTTGCCGGGCGAGGTGTTCGTGTAGGTGGGATCATTCATACCCGCGAGGGAATTCGGGAAGGGCACGGCTCCCTGCCCTTCCCGCCAGATCGCCCTACGCGATCAGCTTGTGCTGCGTTTTCCCGAATACTTGGCGCACTGAATCCAGAAAACCGAGCACGGCGCCATCCTGCTCGTTCTTTCGCCAGGCGCTGTAGACCTCGATTTTGGCCTCGGGCTCGTCCAGTTTCACCCATGCCAGGTCCAGCCCAGCCACCGCGCGGTTAACGATCGCTCCCGCTCCCAGGAAAATTGCCTTCCCTGACGCCACCATGATCGCTCCGGCTTCTTCGTGCGCCTCGACGTGAGTGACCGTCAGGTGCGGGGTGAATCCCTGGCGGCTGAAGAGGCCTAGGATTTTGTCATAAAGCCCGCTGGAGAGTTTCCGGTCAAAGATGATCAGCGGTTCGCTGGCCACGTCCTTCAGCTTCAGTAACCGGCGTTTGGCGAAGCGGTGAGTCTTGGGCAGCACGACTACGAAGTTCTCCTCAAACAGCAGCGAGCAATCCAGGTTGACTTGATCGACTGGCGGGCGCAGAAAGCCGACGTCAATTTCTCCGCTGCGCAATGCCTCGGTCTGAAAATTGGAGAAAATGTCCCGGCATTCGATATCCACGGATGGGGCGCGCTTGCGATGGTCGAACACCACCTTGCTGACCACGCCTCCGAGCCCCGATGCAATTCCAATCCGGACTACGCCGGACTCGCCCTGCTGCGCGTGCCGCGCGGCCTCGGCGGCATGACCCGCCTGCACAATTAGCTTTCTGGCTTCTTCCAGAAAGGCGTGCCCGGCTTTGGTTAACTCCACGCGGCGTTTGCTGCGCACAAAGACAGGAACCCCCAAATCCTCCTCCAATTGGCGGATCTGCCGGCTCAGCGGCGGTTGCGCCATGTTCAGATGCTCCGCCGCCTTCCGGAAGCTGAGGTGCTCCGCGACCGCTATGAAGTACCGGACATGACGCAGTTCCACGGGCCGTATTCTATACCCAGAGGGTATCAGTGCCTGGCAAAAGCGACCGTCGTCCGGACCTTCCGCGCGGTAATACCTGAGTGGTATCACTCTTCAACCAAAGATGTATTGGACAGCTTGCCGCGTTGCGAAGGATGCTCTGCGCCAGGAAATCTCTTTTTCTTTTTCGGATCGTTGCCGAAGAAACCGACCACATCGCGAGGGGAGCCTTATGAAACTGCGTTCAACTTCGATTGTCTTGGCCACCATGCTGACGGTTGCCTGCCTTGCTGTGCCTGCTTTTCCGCAAGCCACAGTCAGCTTTGCCCAGCTGAATGGAACGGTGTTGGATACTAGCGGGCGCGCCATCGCCAAGGCTCCCGTGACACTACGGGCGCTGGACACCAATCAGGTTTATTCGGCGACCACCAACGACGCAGGTTTCTACCTGGTTCCCAACCTGCCTCCGGGAAGATACGAATTAACTGCACAATACAGCGGCTTCGCGAAGTTCACTCAGACCGGAATCGTGTTGTCGGTGGGGCAGACCGCGACCGTCAACATCACTCTGAGAGTGGCCGCGACCGGTGAGACGGTGGTGGTTACAGAAGAGGCTCCGCCCGTCGAGCCCACTCGCACCGAAATTAGCCAGGTGATCGATACTCGGGAGATCCAGCAGTTGCCTACTGCCACTCGCCAGTTTGTGGATTTCGCTCTCTTGACTCCCGGCGTGGCCACCGGCCGCACCAGCCTGCAATCCACCTTCACCGAGCCCGACGTGACCCGCATATCGTTTGGGGGCATGCGCGATTTGAGCAACGCGGTGACCGTCGATGGAGCCGACTACATCGATGAAGGAACCGGCTCCCAACGGGCAACGCCCTCGCAGGAAGCGGTCAGCGAGTTTCGCGTGGTCAACAATAGCTTCGGAGCCGAGTACGGGCGCGCTCTGGGCGGAATCGTCAACGTGGTTACGAAAACTGGAACTAACGACTTTCACGGTTCGCTCTATGGGTACATCAACAATCAGGCGGCAGACTCCAAAGGGCTGCTGACCCAAAGCCAGTTCAACCAGTACCGCCGCAACCAGGCCGGGGTCACGTTGGGTGGTCCCATCAAACGGGACCGGACATTCTTCTTCGCGAACTACGAAGCCCAACGGCTGGGAGAATCGCCGACCTATCCCGCCACATTGATCGGCGGCTTGAGCACGATCAACGCTGCGAAGGCCGCTCTGGGTTTGCCCGGCGAGAATCTGAATGTTCTGAAGACGCTCAACAACGACAACGGTTTCATCCGGCTCGACCATCAGTTCAACGCCAATAACCGCCTGGGGATTCACTACGGAATCGTCGATTCCAGAGATCTGAATGTGCTCGTCGGCGACACTCTCGACGGAGGCGGAATCGGCGCCCCCAGCGACGGCCACAATGCGTTCCTGCGCGATCAGTCCCTGGTGGGATCGTTGAATACCCTGCTGAAGCCTGAGCTGGTCAACACCTTCCTGATGCAGTACGCTCGCCGCACCTACAACTTTCCCGCAGTAACCGGACAGCCCAATCTCGACATTCCCAACACCATTTCCATCGGGCACAATTTCGGAGCTTTTGACGCGCTTAACGAAAGCCGGATCCAGGCTTCCGACAGCATCTCCTGGATCAAGGGAAATCACTATTGGAAGTTCGGCGTCGATACGAACTACATCCGCAATTTCGTAATCTGGCCCGGGTTCACCCCCATGCGCATCATCACCCCTAACGTCAATTGTCTGGTCGACTTTGCCCGCTATGTGAATCCCACCGCAGTGGTTCCGGAACTCTTCGCCGCCGGGCCGTGCCCGACTGCCAGTTTTCCTTTCTTCTCCGGCAGCAATACAGGTCCGAATCCCAATGACGCACTCCTGAATGGTGTGCCAATCGTTTTTTGGGGCGCCCCAGTCGGAACCGGTTCCATCGTCCCGGGCAGCCTGCCGCCCGTGATTCCCACCGGCGGAGGAGCTTGGCCGAACGCCTACGTCAATCCGCAGGACTATTACGTGCGCTTGAATCACAGTTACTTCGGAGGTTTCTTTCAGGACCAATGGCGGCTCACTCCCAAGCTGACTTTCAATTACGGCCTGCGGTGGGATGTCGAGACTGGATTGTCGCAAATCATCAACCCGGATTACCGCGGATTTCAGCCTCGGATCGGGTTCGCCTACGCCCCTACCAAACACACCGTAATCCGCACCGGCTACGGCCTGTTTGATGACCACTACAATATGACATTCTTCTTCGTCACCTACCCGCAGCGCGAAGTGGTGATTCCGAATGCGCCGCAGCCTTGGGTGCGAAACGGTAATGAAACCGCCCCGTGGGCTCTCAATCAGCTGAGCTTTGACGCCCCCAATCCGCTCAATGGCTTCCAGCCGCTCCCATATCCGGATGGATCGACCGTGCCGACGCCCGCGCAAGCGGCAAAAACCTTGGTTCTTACCGGGCAGACTCCCCCCAACTTCATCACCGGCCCCGGACCCGGTCAGAATCCGAACTTCCCGGCAGGCACATTCCTCACCATGAGTGGCGGGGGATTCAATCACAACCTGCGAATTCCTTACTCTCAGCAAGCCAGCCTGCAGATCGACCAGGAAATTGGCAAAGGCCTGGTGGTGAGTGCAGGCTATCTCTTCCTGCGGGCGCACAAGCAAGTACGCCCCGAAAACCTGAATGTCTGCCCTTCGGCTGGATTGGCCAACTCGGCTACCATCTGTCCCCCGGCTTCCGCGATTCCCGGCCCACCCATTACCCCCGACGGGCCCTTTCCGGGCAACAAACTTCCGGACGGCAAAGACGCATTCAGCGGTGTCCTCTATAACAATGCCGGACTGATGTACTACCTGGACGGCAGCGGCAATGCGTCCTACAACGGCGGCACCATCTCGGTTACCGACAAGCTGGGCCAGTATTTACGCTTTAATGCGAACTACACCTGGTCGCACACCATGGATGATGGAACCTTTCTCACCTTCGTGAGCACTCCCCAGAACTTGTACAATCGGGCTCTCGAGCGCGCCGATTCGGTGCAGGACGTGCGCAACCGGTTCGTTGGCAACTTCACCGCCAACACACCCAATCACGGATTCCTGCGCAACTTCGAATTCAGCAGCATCATCAATCTGCAATCGCCCCGGCCATTCACCGTGTTCGTCGGCAATGACGTGAATGGCGATACCAATCCTGTGACCGACCGAGTGGGGTTATCCCGGCGCAATTCGTATCGTGGCGACAAACTATACGCCTTTGACGTTCGCCTCTCGCGTGCGATCAAAATCAACGAAAGAATGGGGCTCAATCTGGCGGTGGACGCCTTCAATGTGTTCAACCGGCAGAATGTGAATGAAGTAACCTCGGTTTACGGCGGCGGAACCATCGACTACTGCGGCGCCACCCCAACCCACTACCAGGACGCTGCCTCGCTGGCAATTCAGCAAGGCACGGTCGCTTGTCCGGCGGGCAATGGCGGAGCCCCGGAGCCCAATCGGCTCTTCGGGACGCCGAGGACCATGTTTAATCCGCGGCAGCTGCAGTTCTCGGCCAAGTTCTCGTTCTAGCGCCGTCGCGGAAGTATGCTGCGAGCAGGGAAGGGACAGGCTCGCAAAGCCGCGAGGCGGCGAAAGAATGCAGCCCAGGGCGCAAGCCCTGGGTGAAACGCAGCAAAATCACTAGCCCCGAAAGGGCGAAAGAGTGGTTTCGCGAAGGATCGAGTACGCCCAGGTCTCCACCGCAATGTGTGGTTCGGCAGCGGTAACGTTCACGTACTCTCTGTGCTAGGTTTTATTCATGGGCATCGCACAACGTACACAGGTTGGAATCGTCGGCGCAGGACCGGCGGGCTTGGTTCTCTCCCACCTCTTGCACTTGCAGGGGATCGAGTCGGTGGTGGTCGAGAACCGCAGCCGGCAATACGTAGAAGAGCGCGTCCGTGCCGGCGTTCTGGAGCAGGGCACGGTGGATTTGCTCACCGAAATGGGCGTCGGCGACCGCATGAAGAGCGAGGGCCTGGTCCACTACGGAGTCGAACTGCGTTTCGGCGGCCATGGCCATCGCATCGATTTCGCGGACCTGACCCAAGGCAAGGGCATCACCATTTACTCCCAGCATGAGGTCCTCAAAGATCTGAACAATGCCCGCATTGCCGCCGGCGGCCAGGTTCTGTTCGAAGTCGAAGACGTGAGCGTGCATGACTTTGACGGCTCCGCGCCAAAAATCCGCTATCGAAAAGATGGCAACTCCTGCGAACTGGCGTGCGACTTCATTGCGGGATGCGACGGCTTTCACGGCATCTGCCGTCCCAGCATTCCCGCGGCGGTGCTCACCGAGTACGAACGGGTGTATCCCTTCGGCTGGCTCGGCATTCTGGCTGAGGCGCCGCCTTCCTCAGACGAACTGATCTACTGCTACCATGATCGCGGCTTCGCCTTGCTCAGCATGCGGACCCCGCAAATCAGCCGCCTCTACCTGCAGTGCCGCCCGGACGAAGATATCGACCAGTGGAGCGATAGAAGAATCTGGGAAGAACTCCACACCCGCCTGGCGTCCGATGGATGGTCGCTCACCGAGGGGCCAATTCTGCAAAAGGGCGTGACCGGCATGCGCAGCTTTGTGGTCGAGCCCATGCAGTATGGCCGGCTGTTCCTGGCCGGGGACTCTGCGCACATTGTGCCGCCAACCGGCGCGAAAGGGCTGAACCTGGCGGTTTCAGACGTTCGCGTGCTTGCCCGCGCAATCGCGCAATTCTACGCCACGGGAAAACAGTGCCTGCTCAACAAATACTCCGCCACTTGTCTGCGGAGGGTTTGGAAGGTGCAGCGCTTCTCCTGGTGGATGACCTCAATGCTGCATCGCTTCCCCGATGAGAATCCATTCGACCAACGGCGGCAGCTCGCCGAACTCGATTACGTCACCAGTTCACGAGCAGCGTCTCAGACTCTGGCCGAGAATTATGTTGGTCTTCCGATGGAATGAGATTTGGAAATGCCGATCCCCCCAGGATCGATCTGCTTGAGGAACCCTCGCGAGCAGCGTCTCAGGTCGATAATCGTTCAGTTTGTCCGTGAACTGACCCTCAACCACAAAGGACACCAAGGTACACGAAGGAAAACCGTTGGCAGCGAGGCCTTCGCGAAACTTCGTGTCCTTCGTGGTTAATGCCTTTGCAGATGAATATGAAACTGCACCAGTACCCAGCGCAGTAGTGCCGGGGTTTAGAGTCGCACGCCGGCCTTCCGGAAAGCCATCACATCACGATCCCAGCCAAAATAGTGGAACCAGGCCCAATGCGGCCAGAATTGCGAGAAGTGCCAGGCTTTGTCTTCCGGTCTTCCGGCCGGCCAGGCTGAAAGCGTAAATCCCCTTCACGAGGTTGTTGCTGGCAGCGGCGATCAGAACCGCAGCGGCCGCCACTTTCACGGGCGTAAGCGCGCCGGCAGCCTGGGTCATGCCCATGATGAACGGATCCACATCCGTAACTCCCATGACCGCGGCCAGAGTATTGACTCCGGCTCTCCCCAAATAAGTCACGGCCAATTGAGTAGCTACCAGCATTGCCAGAAACAGTGCCGCGAAGAGAAAGGCTGCCAGAAGCTCGAGCGGATTCTTGGGTTCGAATTCCCGCTTCAGAGCGTGAGCGCTCCTATCCGACCGGCGAGTCCAAAGCCAGCCTGCGCCCACTGCCAGAGCCGCCAGGACCAGGAAAGACGGGGCCAGCCGTAGCATCAGCTGCCGGTTGAAGAGCACCAGAAGCGCCACCAGGCGTACGTACATCACGCCGGATGCGATCAGGATGCCTCCGGCGAACAGGTGAGGATGCTGCTCATGCGCGGCCCGGCGCGACATTACGACCGTCGTGACCGTGGATGAATAGGCGCCTCCCAGAACCGCGGCCAACACCACCCCGCCACGGTCCTTCGTCAACTTCTGCAAAACGTAACTGCCGTATGAGATTGTGCTCACCGCAACTACGACGAGCCAGGTCTTGAATGGGTTGATATGGAATCGGCCGAACTCTTGATTCGGCAGCACCGGCAGAATGACGCCTGTCAACAAGAGGAACTTGGCGAAGGTAAGGATTTCTTCCGAAGGAACGCGGGCCGCAAGTTTCTCAAGGGCTGCCTTGAGATCGAGCAACAGCAAGCTGACGACGCCGAGTGTGGTGGCAATCCATAAATGTCCGTAGAAGACTAGAGCGCCCACCAGAAAGGTGACTAGGCCGGACATTTCCGAGGTGACTCCGGCCCCCTCCACCGAGGAAAGCTTGTGCCAGTAAGACAACAGCAAGAATGCGGCGACGACGAGGAATCCTACCGTCAGCGGCAGCAGCTGCTTGCCGGAGAGAAGAGCGATGGAATAACCAATCAGGCCTATGAGCGGGAATGTGCGCACGCCACCGAAGGAGTAAGAACCCATCGCGGACTTGTGCTCTTCCCGCTCAACTCCCACGAGGAAAGACAAAAACAGCACAAGAATGATCTTCAGGGCCTCAGGCGGCAGCCACTGGAAAAGTTCCACTAGAGTTTGGCCTCCGGGCGAACCGGCTGTGGTTTGCGGATGACTCTGCCAGCCAATGCCGGCCACTCCCCTTCATTCAGGGTGTCGGCTGCGCGCACATTATAGGGTATCGCGCCCAAGGACCGGGTGCGAATCGCTTCGAAGCGCTTCCTAGTGCGGAGGATTTCGACGATGTGGTGGCGGCGCGGCTGTTGTGGAACGCAGATCGTAAGCTGATGGTTGGATTTTGGCTGCCCCCCAGGGATTCGAACCCCGATATGCTGATCCAGAGTCAGCTGTCCTGCCGTTGAACGAGGGGGCAGCGGTGATGAAAAGCCGAGCGGCTCCGCCCTTCGATTCTATGGGCTATGCGGGTCACGGTCAACATTTCGAGGCTGGCGGCAGTAATTCCATTTGTCGGGTGCGCTTTTCTTTGCGTCCTTGGCGCTATCTCCTTGCGACCTTCGCGGTTGAGCTTCTTAAGCGGGCTAACAAAACGTTTTAACCGCGTAGAACGCAAAGAAAAGCCGCAAGGGCGGAAAGTTCAATATCGAGCAGACTTCGGACACCACCATGCCGCGCATTGTCCGACTTCCCTGCGCCGGCACGCTAGAATCTCTTAGGTTCATCTGCGAAAGGAGCCTTTCATGCTTACTACTCTTGGCACCGGCGAGTTGGTCAGCGACGTGGCGGAAATGGCGCGGCGCCCTCTGGAGGCCGAACACAGCGCCCTCATCGTAGTCGACATTCAAGAGAAGCTGCTGCCGCCCATCTTCCAGAAAGAGCAATTGATCAGGAACTCCCAACTGCTCATTCGGCTCGCCGGCATCCTGCAGATTCCGGTCATCATGAGCACGCAATATGCGAAGGGTCTAGGCGAGACCGTGCCGGAAATCTCCTCCCTGCTGCCGGAGACCAGAGCCATCGACAAGCAAATGTTCTCCTGCTTTGGCAGTGACGCGTTTTGCGCTGTGCTAAAGCGGTTGCCAGGGAATCGCAATACCGTGCTGCTGTGCGGCATGGAAACTCATATCTGCGTGATGCAGACTGCTCTCGGCGCATTGCGCGAGGGATACCTGGTACACGTGGCGTCGGATGCGGTCGGCTCACGCAGTGAGTGGAACTGGAAGATTGGGTTGGAGCGTATGCGCGTCGCCGGCGCAATCATTTCTTCCACCGAGATGATGATCTATGAACTGTTGCGCTCCTCATCCGCCTCCGGATTCAAGGAGATACTGCAGCATCTTAAGTAAGGCGAAGCAGGGAAAGGGGTTACTGTGGATGGGCGGCAAGTCCACGGTAAACCAGGAAATGTAGCGTTTCCCATGCCGGAAGCATCTTCCTGAGTAGCGGGCCTCCCGCAACTTAAATCGCAGACCCGGGTTTGTAGGAATGGAAGTAATTGTGGCCGCTTACCCTACCGCTCGGGGCCTCGGTCCGTCACAGGTGGGAGGAAGAGTTCAGTGGATCTCCCACGGGGGAATTTATGAATTATCTAAGGCGCGTGATTCTTGGAACTTTCCTGGTGGTTGCTCTAACGGCTGCGTTGGGCTGGTCGCAGGAAGAGGAGCAGGGTCCACCGCCACCCAATCAGGCGAGCGGAGAAGTGGCTCCCGGGCAACCTCCGGCGCCGCAGCCTTCGTATGATCAGGCGCCCAAGCAGGCGCCGGCTCCGCAAATGAATCAGCAAGGCCCGCCGCCTCCGCCGGATGAGGCCACGAACGATCAACAGGGTCCACAGCAGGATCCGCCCAGCCGCGTTGCACGCGTGCAATACATCACCGGGTCAGTTTCGATTCAGCCGCACGGAACGGATGACTGGGTGGGCGCATCGATCAACCGTCCGCTGACCACAAACGACAACGTATGGACCGACAAAGATTCGAAGGCGGAACTCAACGTCGGCACCGGCGTGCTGCGCATGAACAGCGAGAGCAGCCTGACGCTGCTCAATGTCGGCGACAATACGACACAAGTTGAGTTGCATCAGGGCACTTTGAACCTGCGTGTACGCCACCTCTTCGACGGCGAAATCTACGAAGTGGACACGCCCAACTTCGCGTTTACGGTGCAGAAAACTGGCGAATATCGCTTTGATGTCGATCCCAATGGGGACGCCAGCATGGTCACGGTGTGGAAGGGTGAGGGCGACGCTACCGGCAACGGTCCTTCCGTTCGCGTGAAGAGCAAAGAGCGCGTCCGCTTCACCGGCGGAACGTCGCTGGCGCACGAGATGTCACCGGCGCCGTCACCGGATGGATTCGATGACTGGGCGCGGGTGCGCGATCAGCGCGCCGATCACTCCATCTCGGCGCAGTACGTTTCACCCGGTGTGATCGGATATGAAGACCTCGACGCGTATGGCTCGTGGCGTGTGATTGCGCCATACGGGTCGGTTTGGGTTCCATCCGGCGTCGCTGTGGGTTGGGCTCCATACCACGATGGACACTGGGTTTGGATTTCACCGTGGGGCTGGACTTGGGTCGACGACGAACCTTGGGGCTTCGCTCCCTATCACTACGGCCGCTGGGTTTACGGTGGCGGTTTCTGGGGCTGGGCGCCGGGACCTTACTATGGCCGCCCCTACTATGCCCCTGCATTGGTCGCGTGGTTTGGCGGATCGGGCTGGGGCGCAAGCTTCGGATTCGGTTTCGGAGGGGGCATCGGTTGGTGCCCGCTGGGTTGGGGTGAACCGTTCTTCCCCTGGTATCGCGGAAGTTGGGGCTACTTTAACCGCATAAACATCTACAACACTCGCATCAACAACATCAACCGGTTTAGAGGCTTCTATCACGGAGGAAGTTTCGAGCACGCAACGTTCGCTTACTCGAACCTGAGGGCGCCCGGAGGAGCGTTCGCGGTGTCGCAGCGGACCTTCGTGAACTCCCTTCCCGTTCGCGGCGCCGGAGTGCGGGTACCCGAACGCGACTTCGCTCGTGCGTCGCTGGGCGGACGCCTCCCTGTGACGCCTGATCGGACCAGCAGGCTGGGCCCGAATGCAAGCCGGGCAACTGCTATGCCGCCTTCGCGGTCGTTTGCCCGGCCGGTGGTTTCGAGGATGGCGCCGTCGGCAGGAGCGCGCACAGAAGGAATCGCAAATCGCTCGGTGCCACGACCGCCCCAGAGCGGGGGATTCGCGGGCCAGGGACGTTCTAACGCCTATGCGCCACAAGCCGGGTCACGCAGCGTGCCGCGGCCGCCGGCAGGCGCAATGTCCGCTCCTCGCGGGAATTCCAGCCCGAGCCGGTCGTTCCAGCCTTCTACACCACGATCGGCGCCAGACTCGGGACGCGGGCGGAGCACGAACTCAGTGCCTCGGCCCACAGGTCCGGTGCGTCCTGCGTCTAACTACGCAGAGGGGTCTGGTGGCGGTTACAGCGCTTCGTCGGGGTTGCGTGGATCGTATGGAATGTCCTCAAGATCGTATGGGGGGTCCTCGCGATACAGCGCCCCGGCGCCCAGTTGGAGGGGTTACAGCCAGTCGCCTTCTTATTCAGGGTCGGCGAATTCACGATCGGCGAATCGTAGCTACTCCAGCGGCAGTTACTCTCGAGGGAACTACTCGGGGATGTCCAATCGAAGCTACTCGGCGCCTTCGTCTCGAGCTGCCGCGCCGTCGTATCGCGGGTCCAGCGGAGGTGGCGGCGGACATTACTCCGGTGGCGGTGGCGGGCACTACTCCGGCGGCGGGCGATCCTCTGGTGGCCACGGACGCTAAGTCAGAGTGCTTAGGATGAGAAACGCCGCCAAGTAGGCGGCGTTTTTCTTTGATATCCGAGGACGCTGTAGAGACGTAGCTCGGCTACGTCTCTACGGCGGCACGCGAGCCAAGGGAATTCAGCCTTCCCGGCCGAGCTGCTCTGAATCCACGGTGGCGTCCTCTTCCTTCTTCTTCACTTTAACCACAGTAATCTTGGAAAATCCTTCCTCGAAAGTCGGGGGACGGAGCTTGGCGGCCATGCGCCGCATCACGTCTTCGCCGACTACACGCTCGCGGCGCTGGTTACGCTCTAGGCAAACGTCCACGGGGACATCGAAGTACACCGCCTGCACTTCATAGCCGTAGTCCTGCGCCAGCTTGATCCAGTTCTGGCGCTCATGGGGTGTGAGGTTGGTGGCGTCCAGATAGTTCAGAGGACGGCGGGCAATCAGCCGCGCTTTGAGCATGGAACGCAGGTTGGAAAAGACCAGATCCTGAAAGCGCTGCTCTGTGGGATCGTCGAACAGGAGCGAACGCAACACGTCGCTCGAAAGCGGCGTGATCTTGTGCCGCTTGAACCAGGAACTCTTTCCGGAGCCGGGCAAGCCAATGGCCAGGATTACCGCGCCTTTCGGGCTTCGAGGTAACGAAGGCGCGGCGGGAATCGCCGCGCCGGAATCAAGCGACGGTTCGGCGGCGGCCTCGGCTATCGCCGGAGCTGCAGGGGAAGCGCCCGTGCGATTGCGGCCGCGGCCACCCCTGCCCCGCCGGCGGCGTTTGCCGCGACGCAGGGCGTCGCTGTCGCCTGAAGATTGCGGGCGAGGTAACGATGACGGCGGCCGCGCCGAAGCTTCCTGCGCTTCCGGAGGCGCCTCCTCCGGAGCAGCCTGCATCTCAGGTTCATGCTGCGCTTCACTCTCCGCGGCGGGCGGAGGCTCGGAGTCATAGTATTTTGGTTGTAAGGGAGCGGCGGTGGCTTCGGCGGAACCCTTCTCCGGGGCCTTCTTGCGGCGCTTAAAGCGCTCGCTCATCCATTTGCGCATGCTTGGCTTGTAACACAGAGACCGGGGTGCGGGCAACGGAGGGAGTAGCCTCGACACCAATGGGCGGAAGAACCAAGCTGCGCACGTTGCCCCAAAAATGCTCCTGCGTTAAGATGCTCACGCTTGGGAGGATGTATGAGAGTGAAGTTGTTTGCTCCCCTTTGGGCTCTCCCCTTTCTTTTTCTTTCCTGCACTGGCATTTCGTTGGGCCAGGCTTCAACTCCGCAGCCGACTCCTAGCGGCACACTAGGCAGTCAGCCGGTAGCGCCGGTTACAGCCACTGCTCCGGTTCATCGGCCCCGGTTTGTTCCGGTGCTCGTCTCCGTAACCAACAACGGCAGTCCGGTGACGGGGTTGTCCAAAGAGCAATTCACCATCACGGATAGCAACCAAGCGGCGCAGCCTCTGCAAGTCTACAAAGCGTCAGACATGCCACTTCACCTGGGAGTGATTCTGCTCTGTACCTCCGCTTCATTCTCCCAGCAACAAGCGGCGGCTGTGGATCTGGTGCAAAAAGTAATCCGGCCGAACCTGGACCAGGCATTCGTGGTGGCAGCGCGAGGCAAGAAACCCTGGCCTTCCGACCGGCTAGATTGGAAACGTGATCCGCAGGAACTGGCAAAAATTATCCAGGGTCTGGACCGCAATGCAGGGTTGCCGGATGCTTTCAATTTTGACCTTACTACCGCGGAAACTGGGTCAGACGAGAATGCGGGAAGGAGTTCGCTGCAGACCTATTCCGGCGGTGGAGTCACGGTGTTTGACGCTATTTACGCCATGATGAACTCCGATCCGCGTCCCTCACGGCGCGTGATTGTCATCTTTCGCGAGCCCTGGGCACATAGTCCCGGGTTCGGCAACCGCGTCAACCGAACAGTGGAAGGCCAACTCCAGCGGATCATTGCGGTCGCGCAAGAACTGCATGTCTCCACCTTCGTGATTGGCTTGGAAGATCAGCGCTTCAACGGACTCACCGACAACTCTCTGGGCAAGGTCTACACCTCGTTACACACGGGGGACGGCGGGGAAACCGGCTCGGCCTCCAGAGAGTACGATCAACAATTGGAACGTGAACGCCTTCATGCCTACGATGCGGGAAGAATCAACATTCAACGGTTAGCCGCGGAGACCGGTGGAAAAACATACTGGAGCACCAAGAAGAATTATTCCGATGCAGTGACTTCTATTGCCAACCAACTCGCAGGCCAATACATAGTGGTTTTTGAGCCCAGTGACGTTCTGGGTCCGGAACACTCTCTGAAAATCACCGCCAACGGCGGCCAAGTGCTGGCGCAAGCGACTTTCTTCTACCAACGCGGGAAGTGATCCTTCAAGGTCATCTCTTTCGTTTGCCGATCGGGCCGCGCGGGCGCGGCCCCTGTGCCTCCATTAACGACAAGGCTTCTCCTGCCGTACTATGACTTATGCCTATTCCGGATCAAATTCGAGGACGAAACTACATTTCCCTCGCCACCTTCCGCAAGAACGGCCTGGCAGTGCAGACGCCGGTCTGGTTCGGCGAGGAGGACGGCCAGCTCTACGTGAAAACCCGCGCCGACTCGGGCAAAGTTAAGCGCGTTAGAAACAATCCCCAGGTGCAGATTGCGCCTTGCAAGATGTCAGGCAAGATTGTGGGACCCGAGTTTGCTGCCACCGCGCGCCTGCTCCCAGCCGAAGACTGGCCGCGGGCCGCAAAAATCGTCGAGCGCAAGTACTGGTTAGCGCGGCTGTCGCTTTCGAACAAGAAGAATGTTTATCTGGAAATTGCGCTTGGGTAAGAATACTGTCGAAACCGAATCGTCTGATCCTGCCGCCTCCGTCCTTAAGAATGCACCGAGCGCGAACACATCGAGCCGTGATTCTCGTCACAGCCCGCGCTATTTGCCGCCGCGTACATTCGCCTGTTAAGATTTCTGTTCCACTGACGGCAGCTTTTCTTAACTTTTCCTCATCATCCTAACGGAGGCAACATGCCAGTAAAAGTAGGGATTAACGGGTTCGGACGCATCGGCCGCAATGTGTTGCGAGCCTCGCTTAACGATCCCAACATCGAATTCGTGGCGGTCAACGACCTTACCAGCCCCAGCACCCTGGCGCACCTGCTGAAGTACGACTCGATTCTCGGCAACTTGCCCAACAAGATTTCCGCGAGCGCAGACAGCATTACCGTCGACAACAAGACCTTCAAGGTCTACGCAGAGCGAGATCCGGCAAAACTGCCCTGGGAGTCCGTGGGCGCGCAGGTTGTGATTGAATCCACTGGCCATTTCACCGATGCCAATGACGCCAAGAAGCACATGCGTGGTCCGGTGAAGAAGGTGATCATTTCAGCCCCAGCGAAGAACGAAGACATCACGCTGGTGCTGGGCGTGAATCACGAAAAGTACGACGCCGCCAAGCATCACATCATCTCGAATGCATCCTGCACTACGAATTGCCTGGCCCCGGTCGCTAAGGTAGTAAACGACGAATTCAAGATCATCAGCGGAACGATGACCACCATCCACTCCTACACCAACGACCAGGTGATTCTGGATTTCCCGCACAAGGACTTGCGGCGTGCTCGGGCGGCGGCGATTAACATGATTCCGACGTCGACTGGCGCAGCCAAGGCTTTAAAGCTGGTGATTCCGGATCTCGCCGGGAAACTCGACGGGTTCGCCATGCGCGTGCCCACGCCGAATGTCTCGGTGGTCGACCTGGTGGTGTGGGTCGAGAAGAAGACCTCGAAGGAAGAGGTGAATGCCGCGCTGAAAAAGGCCTCGGAAAGCGGCCCGCTGAAGGGCTATCTGGGCTTCGAAGAAAACGAACTGGTGTCGTCCGACTTCAAAGGCGATGGCCGCTCTTCGATCGTGGATGCGCCCATGACGCTGGTGGTCGGCGGCAATTGCGTTAAGGTCATCTCGTGGTACGACAATGAGTGGGGCTACTCGAGCCGCGTCCGCGACCTGATCAATTACCTCTCGGCCAAGGGCCTGTAAGCGTTCAGCGTGGGTGCGATTTGACGTGGCCCGCGGGCGACTCGCCCGCGCCCGAACGCAAATGCTGAGCGAAGCCACGGAAGCGCTTCGTTAAAGACGGCGAGGGCCGCGACTCCCAAGGAATTCTCAGCCATGTCCAAACTTTCAATCCGCGATCTTCCTCTCAACGACCACCACATCTTCATGCGCGTGGATTTCAACGTGCCGCTCGAAGATGGCCGGGTGATGGACGATACCCGCATCCGCGAGACGCTGCCCACGATCGAATACGCGCTGCGTCACGGCGCGCGGCTGATGCTGGCCTCGCATCTGGGCCGCCCCAAAGGCAAGCCGAATCCCAAGATGAGCCTGAAGCCGGTGGCGGAACGCCTGCGCATGCTGCTCGACAAGGAACTCGCGCGCGGCGAGAACGTGGGATTCTGTCCCGAGTGCGTGGGCCCGGAGGCCAGCGAAATGGCGTCCAAGCTGGAGAAGGGGCAGACGCTGCTGCTGGAGAATCTTCGCTTCCATGCCGAGGAGGAAGCAACGACGAGAAATTCTCCAAGCAACTAGCCAGCCTCGCGGAGTTCTACGTGAATGACGCTTTCGGAACGGCGCATCGCGCTCACGCCTCCACCGTAGGCATCACCAAGTTCGTGCAGAAATCCGCCGCCGGACTTGCTCATGGAAAAGGAACTCACCTATCTCGGCAAGGCCTTGCAACATCCGGAGAAGCCGTTCATCGCGATTCTGGGCGGCGCCAAGGTGAGTGACAAGATCGGCGTGATTCAGAATTTGATGACCAAGGTGGATGCTCTCATCATCGGCGGCGGAATGGCTTACACCTTCCTGAAGGCGCAGGGCCAGGAGATTGGCAAGTCGCTGGTGGAAGCGGACAAAGTCGAACTGGCGCATAAGCTCCTGCAGGAAGCCAAGACCCGTAAGCTGAAATTCCTGCTGCCGGTGGATCATATCGTGGCCGACAAAATCGATGGCAGCGGGATGATTCAAACCATCCACGAAGGCCAGCCAATTCCGGCTAACATGATGGCGCTCGATATCGGACCCAAGACGGTTGAACTTTTCGCCGAGGAAGTTTCCGGGGCGCGCACCATCGTTTGGAACGGTCCCATGGGCGTGTTCGAAGTGCCGGCCTTTGCCAAGGGAACTTTCAAGATTGCGCAGGCGGTGGCCGACAATGCGGGAGCGACATCCATCGTCGGCGGAGGAGATTCGGTCTCGGCCGTGCATGCGGCAGGTGTCACCGATAAGATCACGCATATTTCTACCGGCGGCGGCGCCTCCCTGGAATTCCTGGAAGGCAAGAAACTGCCGGGCGTAGAAGCGCTGACCGACAAGAAGTAGCGCCGTCGTCCCGAAGGCGCGTGAGTCGGACTTGTCCCGCCCACGCCTCACTAAGCCAAACGCCGGCGGGACGCCGGCGCTACAAAAAGGACAATATGTCTCGAAAAAAAGTAATGGCCGCGAACTGGAAGATGTACAAGAACCCCACGCAAACGCAGGCCTTCTTCCACGACTTCCTGCCGCTGGTCGCTGGACACACACGGGACGAGATCGTGGTCTGTCCTCCGTACATCGACCTCTACGTAGCGATTGAGGCAGCCAAGGGATCGGCCGTGGCCGTCGGCGCGCAGGATCTGCATTGGGAGAAAGAGGGCGCCTACACGGGCGAAATCTGCCCTTCCATGCTGCTGGATATCGGCTGCACCCACGTCATCATCGGCCACTCCGAGCGCCGGCAATACTTCGGCGAGACCGATGACATGGTGAACTTCAAGCTGAAAGCCGCTCTGGAGGCCGGATTGACGCCGATCGTCTGCGTCGGAGAAGTTCTCGAAGAGCGCGAAGCGAACCTCACCGAAGACGTGCTCCGGCGGCAGTGCCTGCGTGCGTTTCATGCGATCTCGGCAAAGAAGGCCGCCAAGTTGATCGTCGCGTATGAGCCGGTTTGGGCGATTGGCACCGGGAAGACGGCCACGCCGCAGATGGCCTCGGAAGCCCATTTGCTGATCCGCGGCGAGGCCGCTAAGGCCTTCGGGCAGGAATTCTCGGATGGCCTGCGCATCCTCTACGGCGGCTCGGTTAAGCCGGAAAACGTCAAAGCACTGATGGCGGAAGAAGAGATCGATGGAGCGCTAGTCGGTGGCGCCAGCCTAGACCCGAAGTCGTTCACCGCGATTGTGAACTACTAATTCCGGACGGCGAACGCCCAACTAAAGAATTGTCATTCCGAAGCGCGGCTTTATCGCGCGAGGAATCTGCTGTTCTCAGACAGAGTCACATCTCTTGCCGAAAAGCCGCTACCTAAGAAATTTCCCCTGCTCCAGCTCCTGGAACGCCTGCCGCAGCTGCTCCTGAGTATTCATCACAATCGGACCGTACCATGCCACAGGCTCTTCCAGCGGCTTCCCGGAAACCAGCAGAAATCGGATGCCGTCATCTCCCGCTTGCACCGTCACTTCATCGCCGCGGTCAAAAAGTATGAGCGAGCGGTTGTCCGCTTCGACAGGAGGATTGGTATCCGACCATTTCACCGCCTCGGTTGGCACCGCAAGCGGACCTGAGGCGTTGCAGAACTTCCCCGCCCCCGCGAACACGTAAGCGAAGGCGTGCCGAGTCGTCTCTACGGGCAAGGTCTTCCTTTTCCCCGGAGAGACCGATACATCCAGGTAGACAGGCTCTGCGGCGATGCCGTCCACCGGCCCGGTCTTGCCCCAGAAACTTCCGCAGACCACGCGCACATGCGTGCCATCGTCGTCCGTGACTGCAGGAATATCCAGCGCCTTCACCTCCTGGTAGCGAGGAGCCGTCATCTTGAGCGCGGCCGGCAGGTTCGCCCACAACTGGAAACCGTGCATGCGCCCGGCATCGTCCCCCTTGGGCATTTCCTGGTGGATGATGCCGCTGCCCGCTGTCATCCACTGCACATCGCCCGAGGCAATCGCACCCCGGTTCCCCATGCTGTCGCCATGTTCCACGGTTCCGGCGAGGACATAGGTAATCGTCTCGATCCCGCGGTGAGGATGCCAGGGAAATCCCGCCAGATAATCTTCGGGAACATCGTTGCGGAAATCGTCGAGCAGAAGAAACGGATCGAAGTCGCTGGTATTTCCAAATCCGAAAGCGCGACGTAAGTGCACGCCCGCACCTTCCAGCGTCGGCTTGGATTTGATGAGTCGCTTGACCGGTCGAATGGACACGTTGGCCTCCGGCGCTGGGTCTGGCCGACGCCTCAAAAGCTATAAGAAGCACCGAAAAGAGGCACCGCTTTGGCGCGCAGTCCTGCGTCGTTCAATTTAAGCAAAACGTTGCCCGTGAGCACCAGATTCTTGAATGCGCGAAACTTGGCGCCCAGCGAAGCATCGGTGATATCGATACCCGAAGTCCTCTGGGCGATGTCAACATGGGAGGTTCCGGCGGTGTAGCTGTTGCAGGCCAGGTTAGCGCAGTTCCCCAGGTCCGTGTAAGGCTGAGAAACCAGCTTTGGTGCATCGAACAAGTGCTGGCCGTAAATTTCGAAGTCGGCGGTAAGCCGTTTGACGACAGCGACATCTGCGCCCACGATATATAGGAATCGATTCGGCAGCGCGCCTTTGTTCGCGCCCGTACCCGTGATGGCGCCGCCAGCCAAGGTTGAATCGCCGTTTTTTTCGTAGCCGATTTCGGCATGTGGCGAGACCCGCGCCTTATAGGAGAAAACTCCAAAAGGCTTCACGCCGTAAGTGCCGGAACCTAAGAAGTTGGTTTCGTCTCCTGTGGGTAAGCGGACGTCCACGCCGGCGGCAATACCGGCCTTTTCCCATTGGTACAGGGTATATTTGGCCCGCAGGACCACATCACCAATACCCGATGCGGTGCCTGAATCGGAAAATGAGGCGCGCAGACAGGGCACCTGGTTTGCGCACTTGGCAACCAAGGTGGGGTCGGCTTGATTGGTGGCGGTGGTTACGTTGTTAAACACGTGCCAGAAATTCCCCGGCGAATTTGCGGCCGGCGGCGCCACCGAGTTCGGCACAATGGTGGCGTCAGAGGTGACATTCATCCGTACATCCAACAACGGAATTGCCGCCGAGAAATCCAGATGCTTCGTGATGCCGTAGGTCACGTAGATCGTGTATTGATGGACTTTGAGGTCGATGTTGTTCAAAGTTTGAATATAGTCGCGTACAAAACATGGGTCGCCTTCGTAGTTTGTACCAGTCAAGGCGGTCTGATTCGCGCAGGGCGTGACTTGCGGCGGAGTGCAAACACCGCCCGGGCAGGGATAGGGCTGATGCTGCAGAATGGTGGGAATCGTGCTCAAATCCTGGCCATCAATCTGGTTGAAGTTGAAATATTGATAACTGAAACCAAGAAACAACTTATTTCTTCCTATGGTGCTGGCGCGGTCTCCCAGGATTGGACCTAAACTCTCGTCAGTGGAAGGGACTATGGTCTTCAGATTCGCGTCGTAGACGAACGAAATACCAGAAGAAGGCGATGCCAGCGGCAGCTGCGATACCTGGATTCCGACCGCTTCGTTGATGGGCGCAAAAGCCGTCAAGAAATCGCTGTCAAAGTGAGCCGCGTGGTTATCACCGGTGAACAGAACAGACTGTGCCGACGACTGGTTGGCGGCGCCAAAACCGAAACCGTAAGGTCCATAGACTTGTGGAATCAGGCAAACCAGCTTCTTGCTGGTGGTGCCGTTCAGAGGGCAAATCTGAGCCGAAGCGGCGCTCATAGTTAGACATAGCGTGCCTAGAACTACCAAAAGCTTCATGCGAAGCATAAAGGATATCCTCATTCCATTAAGAGTCGACAGGGACCTGAGGGAGAAGTGTATAGATAGTTGCTGGGTTGTCAAGCCGTTCACTTTTCCCACGATCACGCGAAAAACAAATTATCAAATCGTCTTATCGCACATCGCGGATCGCCCAGCCCCCGTTTGATTTTGTCAGTTCAAACACTAATCGATCATGAAAAGGTATCGTTTTCCCACCGTTTTTCGGCGTGTAGTCTTCAGAGAATGCCGTAGTCAATGTCGCAGACACACCGTCCTGACTGATTTCCAGGTTACCTGGCTCCACTTGCATACGAATGGCCCTGGCGGCGCTGAACGTCTCCTTATATCCGCCATATTTTTTGCCCACGGAAGGCCATATCCGCCGTAGCGTATCTGCACTTTTCGTATCGAAGGCTTGCTCGTACTGCTTAATGACTTCTCGAATGGCAGCTTCCTCGTTTACCTTCGGCGCAGGAGCCGCCGGCTTGGCCACAGGCGGTGGAGGCGGTGGAGGCTGGTTCAGCACCGCGAGCTTGGTATTAATCTCTCCGATGTATTGACGGGCTTCCTCCGCATGCGACCCCGCGCCTTGGGCAAACGATTGCAGAGTGCTTCGCGCGGCCTCGAGACTCCCCTTCTCATTGGCGCTCTTGGCCCGTTGATAGGCTTGTACGGCTTGCTGATAGCCTGCCTCGTATTCGGCTTGCCGGTTGTGCTGTTCCTGAGCCTGCTCGATCTCCGTGGAAAGTGACGCCGTGTCGCCACCAGCTTGTTGGAGTTCGCCAACTTTCTGACGAGCCGAAGCCAAGTCCCCTTGCTTGATATATCGACGGACGCTCTCCTGGAGCGCGGCAACTTGCTGGTCATGCTGCTGCTTGTCCAGAGTGCTTAAGGCGTCCTGGACCTTCTGCCGCAGTTGCTCCGCATCCGGCTTTCTGGGCCCTGCCAACCGAATGATCTGGTCGAGTTTGCCTACGGCGTCGTTGAGGCTGTTGCGATCCTTCTTAGCCAGATCCTGCTTAGCTCCAGCCAGCAACTCCTCCTCGTGCTTGCGCTGCGGGATGACCTCGTCGAGATATTTCTGGGCATCTTCCCTCTTCAGACCTCCCGCGGGCAACGCCAAAATGTCGTTGAGATACTTCTCTGCAGGCTTGAACTGCGAGCGGTCGACGTCGGTCCTGGCGCTCTGCCATAACTTTTCTTCGCGCTGGCGGAGGCTGCGCAGTCCTTCGTCCTTCATTTCCGCCTGAATGGCCTGTTCTTCCTTCTGGATCTCTCCGGTCAACGGGCCATTCAGCGAAGCCACACCCTGCAAGGCTTTGGCCGCGCCTGCCAGGTCGCCGGCAGCGCGGTTCTTGTCGGCGGCGTCAAGCGCCGCACGCTGCTGCACCTCAACCGGATTCACCACGGGTTTAACCACGGCCGGTTGTGGGGCTGTCACCGCCACAGAACTTTTCTGACCGGACGTCGAAACGAAATGCACTGCAGCCCACATGACCACCACCACCGCGACCGCGCCAGCCGCCAGGATTGCAGGCCGCTTCCAGAGCACGATGTTTGCCGGCTGTGGTGGGCTGACGATTACGGGCGGTCGAACAACCGGCGGGCGCGTCTGAACTTTCGGTATGACAGGCGATGCACCGGCCGCGGGAATCCCCTGCGCTGGCTTGACAACAGCAGGCGGTGGTAATGAAACAACAGTCGGCGGAGGAGCCGAGGGCTCCGGGATGATCGGCGTCACTGGCGCGGCTTCCGCGAGAGTAGGAGCCTCGTCCACTGGAGGGGCCGGCGGAGCTACCGAGCTTGCAGATACCAGTGGAGGAGATGCTTGCGCGGGAAGCGCCTGCGTCTCCGTATTTACATCGCTAATCGCGTCCGGTTCAGGAGCGGGCGGGCCCACCTGCCAGGCGTACTCCTTGGACAACCCAGGATCGGGCGGGCGGTCGCCGGATGGCGGCGGGGGACTGGATGCCGCCCCGGCGGCAGCCGCGATTTCTTCCGACACTCGCTGCACACGGGGGTCATAGATGTCCAGAGTCTGGGTTGCGAGGGCATCGTCCAGAGCCCGCGTAGCCGCTTGGAACTTTCCCTCCTGTGTTAGTAGCCGAATCGCCCCAAGTTCTTTCTCCTGTTTCCTTTTCCTCTCCCGTGCCTCAAATTCCACCTGCGCGGAACTCAACAGTTGGTTAACGGCTGTATCTGGACCGAGAGTGACCAGCGTTTGCTGCGCCAGTTCGATGGCCTCACTGAATTTCTCGCGGTTGATCTTGACCTTGATCTCTCGAACCCGCTGCTCAATGGCTTTGCGAGTGTGAAACTTCTTGTCCTGTATCTCTGCCTTCTCTTGCAGAAGCAGCAATTCTTTGTTGCTGGGAAATGTTTTCAAACCCTCCCGAACGGTTTGCAACGCATCCTTAAAGCGGTTGGCATCGCATAGTGTCTTGACCTTGTCATAGGTTTGCCGCAAAAGCAGTTCGCGCTCAATCTGGGTTTGCTGGGCTCGAGCAAACGCTACCAGCCGCCCCAGGTCTGTATCGCCTGGGTATTCCACCAGAAGCTTTTCCGCACGAGTGATCAGTTCCGGATAGTTTTTTTCGTCGATCAGCGCCTTGAGAACTTTCCATTCCTCTTGCAGCCGCTCGGCTTTGATCCGCTTTTCTTGTTCGCCTCGTACCAGTGCCAGTAGTTTTTGTACCGACGCATCTTTTGGTTCGGCGCTGCGCAACGGCTCCAACACGGCGAGCGCGTCCTCGAATCGGCCCGACGCCAACCAAGCCCTCGCCTCCGCGAGTTTGGCCTGCTTCTGCCGCTCGGCCCGATCTCGCCGGGCGCTCTCCAGCAGCTTTCCAATCTCATCTTCATCGGGAAAGGTAGCTCGCAGATTGGTCAGCAAGGTTACGGACTCGTCGTAGCGCCTCTCCCCCAAAAGGGTTCGAGCCTCCGCCAAGTCCCGAAGCTTGCGTTGTTCGGCCTCATCGGATCGCACATTGCCGATAAGTCTGGCGATCTCATCATCCTGGGGATGAACTTCCTGCAGTTTGACTAGCAGCGCCAGGGACTCATCGTAGCGGCGGGAGGCCAGCAGATTCCGCGCCTCAGCCATGGTCTGCAACTTGCGTTGTTCGGCCTCTTCTTCGCGAAGCGTAGAGAGCAGCCTGGCTATTTCTTCATCCTGGGGAAATTTTGCTTGCAATTCAACCAGCAGGGCGCCGCATTCCTCATAGCGCCGGCCAGCCAGGAGCTTGCGAGCCTTGGCCAGTTGCTGCTGCCTGTGATGCTGTTCTTCATCGGCGCGAGCCGCTTGCAGCAGTTGTACAAAGTCGTCTTCCCCGGGGAATTCCTGCTGCAGGCCCGCCAGCAGCGAAATGCACTGCTCGTAACGGCGGCCGGCGAGCAGTCTTCGAGCCTGCGCCAGACCCTGCAGTCTGCGCTGATTCGCCTGATCCTCGCGGACCTCGACCAATAACCTGGCGATCTCATCGTCTGCGGGAAACTGTTTTTGGATTTCGATCAGTAAGCCGGTACATTCTTCATGCCGGCCGGCGGCCAGCAGCGTGCGCGCCTTTTCCAGGGTCTGCCGCCGGTGTTGCTCGGCCTGATCCTCGCGTACGGTTTCAAGCAGCCGGGCAATTTCTTCTTCCTCCGGAAATTCCCGCTGCAATTCGCTCAAGAGCTGAATGCTCTCGCCGTAATTCTGCACTGTCCACAGACTGCGCGCCTGCTGCATGGACTCGAGCAACCGTATACGACGTTCCCGCTCCGCTTTTTCTTTGGCTACTTGCCCCTGTAAAACCTTGGCCTGTTCATTGGAAGGATCGAGCTGCAGAACCTTTAGCAGAAACTCTTCGGCTTCCTCCGGCACCCCTTCGACCATACGCAACTTGGCGTCTTCCAGGTATTGGGATATCAATTGGGAGCGATCGAATTCCTGCTGTACGCGCCGTTGCAACTCCAAAGCCGGCTCAAAGTTGGAGTCCAGTTGCAGCGCGTTTTCCGCCTCGTTTTTTGCCTCCTGGAGTTTGCCCTCCTGTAGCAACGAAGAACCCATTTCGACAATCTGCTGCGCTCTTGGCCGGATCAGGATGCGCCTGAGTTCGGTGTTGACCCTGTCCAGTAAGTTGCGGGCCTGCGTATTTGTGGATTCAACCTGCAGAGCTTGACGAAGAACATCGCGGGCGCCGGAAAAATCTCCGCGCTCGACCAAGCCCTGACCCTGTGACACCAGTTTGGCAACGGTAGCCGATTGCAGGCCCTTGCAAATCGGATCCAGGTCGAGCAGCAGATCTTCCATCGTCTGGTATCGATTGCTCGGCGACTTTTGCAAAGCCTTTCGTGTAATCGCTTCTAAGTCGCCGGCGCAATCCGGAGCGGATTCCAGGATGGACGCCGGTTCCTGCTCACAAATCCCGCGCATCAGGCTGGCGGGAGATTCTCCGCGAAACGGCCTCTGATAACACAGCAACTCGTAGAGCAGGACACCAAACGACCAGATGTCGGAGCGCTCGTCGGCGCGCTCGCCGTGATATTGCTCCGGCGACATGTACGCGAATGTTCCAAAGAGCATGCCGGTCTGGGTTTTGGAAGATTCCATGACCCGGGCGATGCCGAAGTCGACGACCTTGACGGTGCCGTCCCGGCTGAGCATCACATTTCCCGGCTTGATATCCCGGTGGATGATGCCGCGTTTGTGGGCGTAGTCAAAAGCGCGACAGGCCTGAATGGCGTAACTGAGCTTGAGTGAAAGCGGCAGTTCGATGCGGCGGGCGATGAGTTGTTCGAGGCTTTCGCCCTCAATCAACTCCATGGCGATGTAGGGCGTCCCCGACTCTTCACCCATGTCGTAAATGGTGACGATGTTGGGGTGCTGCAACCCCCCGGCGGATTGCGCCTCGCGGTAGAACCGTTGCAGCAAATTCGCGTCTTCGGCCACCCCTTTGGTGATTGTCTTTAGCGCCACCAGTCGATTGATAATAGGGTCTCGCGCGCGGTAGACAATTCCCATGGCCCCGCGGCCAAGTTCTTGAATGAGTTCGTATTTACCCAGCTTATTCACGTTGTGAGAGACTCACCTGGAAAAGCCTGCAAACGGGGGAGGAGTAACCGGGAATACCCCCCAAGAATGGGTTAACATGGTGTCAAAATCTGGGGGGAATGTCAATCAAATCATGCCTTTGCACGCCTTAGCAATTACCAATGAGTTTCTACAACTCCCCAGGCTAAGTCATAGTGAGCATTGGGCCAGGCTTCTAGGTCGCTGTCGGGGGGCTTCCTGGCGTGGGGGTCTGGGCTCGTTGCGGCACGTCATGATTTCCCCCATGACGGAGCGTGGCTCCTCCTCGACTCGAGAGGTCCCGACTTCTGTTGAATCATCGGGCCCAGAAACTATCCAACACTCTCGGAAATCTGCCGATACGCTGCTCACGACGGAACGGGGGAACCTCGCGGGACCCATGGTTCGCGAAGGGTAGAGGGCCTTCCGGGGATCCTGAGTATTTGATAGGATCAAGGACATCGTTCAGACATGAGCTTTCAGTAATCGATCCAAGCGCGGAAGTGGTGGAACTGGCAGACACACCATCTTGAGGGGGTGGCGCCGAAAGGCGTGGGGGTTCAAATCCCCCCTTCCGCACCAGTTTAAACGCGTAACGTTGATTTCCACCCGATTTATGCCTGAACCATCGCGGTTCGGCCCACCCTGTTGACAGCACGCCTTTCCCACCAACCCTTGCACTAGAATCCTTTGGACGAGATCGCACTCACCGCAAAGGAGGCCGCGATGACTTTTCGGACACGTGGTCGTGCTTCTCGCATTGGCGCGCTCACCGTACTAATCATCGCCACGGCAGTCGGCGCGTTCCCATCGAGTCTGCAATCGCCGGTCGCACCCGCGCTTCCGCCGCTGGCTCCAGTCACGATAAACGGCAAAGTACTCTTTAGCGTACAAGGCGTGCTCTCGTTCCCCGCTTCGGCCCGGGCGGCCGCCATCAGCGCCCGCATCCATGACCTCTCGAAAGATGTGATGTTCAAGCCGGAGTCCCTTGTGGTCGCCGACGCGGAAGGCACGAGCGACATCGTGGCTGGCGACCTGGTAGTAATGAGCGTCACCGACCAGGACGCGAAGCTCAGCGGGAAGCCCCGTCGCGAGCTGGCCAGCGAATACGCTAACCAGATTCGCTTGGCCTTAGTTGCCCTGCGCCACGATTACAGTCTGAAGAGACTTATTCTCGGCGGTGTTTACGCCGTTATCTCCACCCTCATCCTGATTTTGATTTTCCGGTTTCTGGGTTTCGTTTTCTCTAAGCTTTACCAAAAGCTCGACTCCTGGCGCGGAACCCTCATCCCTTCATTGCGCATCCAGAAATTCGAGATCCTCCCGGCCGATCGCATTGCCGATTTTGCCATCGGGATAGGAAAGCTCTTACGCTTCGCCCTGGTGCTGGTCGCCTTATATTTCTATGCGTCGCTGGTGTTGGGCTTTTTCCCCTGGACGCGAGGTTACGCACAACTCCTCGTCGGCTATGTGCTCTCTCCCCTGACGTTGGTGGGCACCGCCTTCATTGCCTATCTGCCCAACGTGTTCTTCATCGCAGTGATCGTTCTAGTTTCGTTCTATGTGGCAAAGTTCACACGGGTAATCTTCACGCAAATAGGCAGGCAAACCATCTCAATCCGAAATTTTTACCCGGAGTGGGCTGAGCCCACATACAAAATCGTCCGCTTCTTGATTCTTACCCTGACCCTAATTGTGATTTTCCCTTATCTGCCCGGCTCCGACTCGTCCGCGTTCAAGGGTATCTCTATCTTTCTCGGCGTTCTCTTCTCCCTCGGATCAACGTCCGCGGTGGCCAACGTCGTAGCCGGGGTCATTCTGACTTACATGCGCGCTTTCAAGCTCGGAGACCGCGTCAAAATTGCCGAAACCATGGGAGACGTCATCGAGAAAACGCTGCTGGTCACAAGAATTCGCACCATCAAGAACGTGGAAATCACGATCGCGAACGCCATGGTGCTGAACAGCCACATCATCAACTTCAGCGCTTCCGCCCAACAGCAAGGGCTTATTCTTCACACCACCGTGACGATCGGATACGACGCGCCATGGCGGACTGTGCACAGGCTTCTCATCGATGCCGCGCTGGCTACGGAGCACATCCTCAAGCAACCTGATCCTTACGTATTCCAGACCGCTCTCGACGATTTTTATGTGCACTACGAATTAAATGCCTACACCGACCAACCTTGTCGAATGGCAGGGATTTACTCCGATCTCCACCAGAATATCCAGGACAAATTCAACGAGGCGGGAGTGGAAATCATGTCGTCCCACTATTCAAACGTTCGGGACGGAAATCAAACCACCATTCCGGAGGACTATCTGCCCAAAGGATACGTTGCCCCATCGTTTCGATTGGGGATGCTGGAGAATCCGGCCACCGCCAAGAAGCCGACCGACCCTGCGAGCGAGTAGGATGAGCGCGGCGGCGGCGCTCGCTGACCATGCTTTTGCCGGCGGAAGCCAGAAGCAGCTTCCTCGCTCCGCTCGGAACGACAATTATTTCCTATGACAACTATCAAAGAGTGGGCCGAACTATGACCCCTTGCCGGTACCCGCTGCGCGATCCAGGTCAAGGTTGAGTTCCAGAACATTCACCCGTGGTTCCCCGAAGAATCCCCATTGCCGGCCTTCGGTGTGCCGGCCTATGAGACGCCTCACATCTTGTTCCGTCATTCCTCGGGCTTTGGCGATGCGCGGCACCTGAAATTCCGCGGCTGCGGGCGTGATGTGGGGATCGAGGCCAGAGCCGGAGGTTGTGACCAAGTCGATGGGAACGGGCTGGCTAGGATTGTCGGCTTGAGCAGAGGCGGTGTCGGCCTTCACGCGATCAATCAGTTTTTGATTAGTCGGCCCCAGGTTCGAGGCACCGGAACTGGTCGGGTCGTATCCGTTCGCGCCCGCCGCCGACGGCCGCGAGTGAAAATACCCGGAACTGGAAAAAGGCTGTGCGAGGATGCGTGAGCCCACCACCTTGCCATTCTGCGTGATGAGCTGGCCATTGGCCTTGTCCTTCATGAAGAGCTGTGCCAGCGCGGTCACGAACAGCGGGTAGAGGATTCCCAACAGAATCGTTGTCGCAACCGTCATCAGCACCGAAATAATCAGATTCTTCTTCATAACTCCGCCTATTCGTATTCCGTCATGCCATTCCCACGCGAGTGATCACCATATCAATCAACTTGATTCCAATGAACGGAACCACGATCCCTCCAACGCCATAGATCAGGAGATTGTTGCGTAGCAGCGCAGCCGCGCCCATGGCGTGGTATTTGACTCCCCGCAGCGCCAGCGGAATCAGAGCGACGATGATCAGCGCATTGAAGATCACGGCTGACAAGATCGCCGACTGAGGCGTCTTGAGGTGCATGATGTTGAGCGCATTCAGCACCGGGAAGGTGCCGGCGAACATGGCGGGAATGATGGCGAAGTACTTGGCCACGTCGTTGGAAATCGAAAACGTAGTCAGCGCTCCTCGCGTCATCAGCAACTGCTTGCCGATTTCCACGACTTCGATGAGCTTGGTGGGATTGGAATCGAGATCGACCATGTTTCCCGCTTCTTTCGCGGCTTGCGTGCCCGTGTTCATGGCGACTCCGACATCGGCCTGGGCCAGTGCCGGAGCATCGTTGGTACCATCGCCCGTCATCGCCACCAATTTTCCGTCGGCCTGCTCCCTGCGGATCAGGTCCATTTTTTCTTTGGGCGTGGCTTGCGCAAGGAAATCATCGACTCCCGCCTCGCGTGCGATGGCCGCCGCCGTCAGCGGGTTGTCGCCGGTGATCATGACGGTGCGAATGCCCATGGCCCGAAGCTGGCTGAAGCGCTCCTTAATGCCGCCCTTTACGATGTCTTTGAGAAAAATCACGCCCAGGGCGCGGCGATTTTCGCTGACCACCAGCGGCGTGCCGCCGGAGCGCGCAATTCGCTCCACAATTGCCTGCACTTCTGAAGGAAGACCGTTTCCGTTCGCCGTCGAAATGTATTTGGCGATTGCTTCGGACGCCCCCTTGCGGATTTCGCGGCCATCGAGATCAACGCCAGACATTCTGGTTTGCGCGCTGAAGGGAACAAACCGCGCATCCTGCGAGGCCAAGTCCCGCCCACGCAGGCCGTATTTCTCTTTCGCTAAAACTACGATGGAGCGGCCTTCCGGAGTTTCATCGGGGAGAGACGACAACTGCGCGGCATCGGCCAACTGCGCCTCGGTTACCCCGGGAGCGGGAATGAACTCCGCCGCCTGCCGATTTCCCAGCGTGATGGTGCCGGTCTTGTCCAACAGAAGTGTATTGACATCCCCCGCCGCCTCCACTGCTCGTCCTGACATGGCCAGGACGTTGTGCTGTACTAAGCGGTCCATTCCGGCAATGCCGATCGCCGAGAGTAATCCCCCAATCGTTGTCGGGATCAAGCAGACCAGAAGAGACACAAGTACGAACACCGTCTGCGGCGATCCCGAGTAAATGGCGAATGGCTGCAGACTAACCACGGCCAGCAGAAAGATAATCGTCAGGCCAGCCAGCAGGATATTCAGCGCGATCTCATTGGGCGTCTTCTGGCGCTCGGCGCCTTCCACCAGGGCAATCATGCGGTCAAGGAAGGTTTCGCCAGGATTGGAGGTGATCTTAACTTTGATGTGGTCGGACAGTACGCGCGTGCCACCGGTTACTGCCGAGCGGTCGCCTCCGGCCTCGCGGATCACCGGCGCAGATTCTCCGGTAATGGCCGACTCATCCACCGACGCAACGCCTTCGGTGATTTCGCCATCGCCCGGAATCATCTCGCCGGCAGAAACCGAAACCACGTCGCCGCAGCGCAACTTCGAACTGGCAATTTGTTCAATCTTGCCGTTTGCCAACATGCGATTGGCGACTGTTTCCGACCGGGCTTTGCGCAGGGCATCTGCCTGGGCCTTGCCGCGCCCTTCCGCCATGGCTTCGGCGAAATTGGCGAATAGCACTGTGAACCACAGCCAGAGCGTGATTTGCAAGTTGAAGCCGACCGCTCCATGATGCTGGATCACATCTCGCACCAGTAGGATGCTGGTGAACACGCTGCCAACCTCGACCACGAACATGACCGGATTGGCCATCATTTTGCGCGGGTTCAGTTTCATGATCGAATCCCAACTCGCGCGCCGCACTATCTTCATATCCCAAATCGCTTTGCTTTTCTTTTCTGCCATAGGTCCTCAGAAAGTCTTGCCGGCCGCCATCAACAGGTGCTCAAGGATTGGCCCCAGGCTCAGCGCCGGGAAGAAGGTCAATGCACCCACGATCACGATTACTCCGACCAGCAGCATGCTGAATAGCGGAGTGGTCACCGGAAAGGTACCGAGCGAGGCCGGGACGTATTTCTTTTTCGCCAGATTCCCCGCAATGGCCAGCATGGGAAGAATCATGAAGAAGCGCCCAATCAGGGTGGTGATACCGCCCGCGACGTTGTACCAAAGTGTGTTTCCGTTCAGTCCCGCAAACGCGGAACCATTGTTGCCGGCCATCGAGGTGAAGGCGTACAGGATTTCGGTCAGGCCATGCGGCCCCGGATTGGCGATGCTGGAGGCGCCGAATCCTGCGACCGACGAGATGCCCGCAAGCACCAGAATCACCAGCGGGAAAACCAGCGTGACCAGCATGGCCATTTTCACGTCATAGGCTTCGATCTTCTTGCCTAGATATTCCGGCGTGCGGCCAACCATAAGCCCGGCAATGAACACGGCCAACACAACGTAGATCAGAATTCCATACAGTCCGGCGCCCACTCCTCCAAAGACCGTTTCGCTGAGCATGATGTTGACGAGAGGAACCATCCCCCCGAACGGCGTGTAGGAGTCGTGGAATGAATTCACGGCGCCGCAACTGGCGTCGGTGGTAATAGTGGCAAACAAGGTCGAGTCAGCAATGCCGAAGCGAACCTCTTTGCCCTCCATGTTGCCGCCCGCCTGCGTCACACTGGCTCGCTGATCCACACCCTTGAGCAAAGGATTCCCGCGTGCCTCCGCCCAGTAAGCCGTAGTCACCCCGGCCAAGAACAGAATCGCCATCGCCGCCCACACTGCCCAACCGTGGCGAGGCGACCCCGTCATGTGGCCGAGTGTGTAGGTCAGTCCGGCGGGAATCATGAAAATTGAAAGCATCTCCAGATAGTTGCTTAATGGCGTGGGATTCTCGAAGGGATGGGAGCTGTTGGCGTTGAAAAATCCGCCGCCGTTGGTGCCCAACATCTTGATGGCTTCCTGGGACGCAACCGGACCCTGGGCGATCACCTGATCAGTAACCGAATCCATAACCGGCTTGCCATCCTGACCCATGACCGGCTTCCCGTCCTGCCCCACTCGCTGCACTTGTTGCGGCTCGACCAGCTTGGCAGTGTCATAGGGACGAAAATTCTGGATCACGCCTTGCGAAACCAAAAGCAGCGCGTAGACAATGCACGCCGGCAGCAGCACCCACAAGTTTGCCCTGGTCAGGTCAACCCAAAAGTTGCCGATGGTTTCCTTCTCCCGGCGCGCGATGCCGCGAATGAACGCAATCGCCAGGACGATGCCCACCGCGGCGGAGGCGAAGTTGTGGTAGGCCAATCCCGCCATCTGGGTCAGATAGCTCATGGTGCTTTCGCCGCTGTAGTTCTGCCAGTTGGTGTTGGTGGTGAACGAGGCGGCAGTGTTGAAGGCCAGGTCGGGTGCGACGCCCGCCAACTTCTGCGGATTCAAGGGCAGCAAGAGCTGCACCCTCTGCATCAGATACAGGACCAGCATGGTGACGGCGCTGAACAGCAGCATGGCAAATGCGTATTCGGTCCAGCGCATCTCGTGGTCCTCGTCGACCATGGTGACGCGGTACAACAGGCGTTCAACCGGCCGCAGCACGGGATCGAGAAATGTGCGCTCCCGGTTGAACACCCGCGCCATAAATATGCCCAGCGGCTTGGTAACCAGGAAAATCAGAAACAAGTACACCAGGATTTGGAGCCAGCCATTGACCGTCATTTTCTAGAACCTTTCCGGCCACAACAAGGCGTACAGCAGATAGACCATTAACAGCGCACTCACTGCCAGCATGATGATGGATTCAGCACCCATGGCATTTCACCTCACCGAATACGATCGCAAAACCGCACATACGCAAGGGCGAGCAAAAAGAACACAACCGTAACCGCAATGAAAATGACGTCCCGCATATTCTTCTCCTGGAGGAGCTCGTTCCGGCGAGCGTTGTTCCTTCGAGCATGGGCTTAGTGCCCGCTCAGCGTGGGCCTGCGATGCTGCCGGCTGACTGGCCTAAGGGAATTGATGTCAATGCGAATTCTGGCGATTCCTCGCGAAAGGTAGGCGGCCGGAGCGGCCCAGGCCGCGTGGTGCAACTCTTCGCTGGGGCCCGTACCGGCCGGATGTTCCACCGGCTTCAAGCTCGCCAGGTACGCGACCGGCATTCTTGCCTCCCGGGTCAGCGCGATCAGAAAACGGATCATAAAGCCAACGCCCAGAACGCATACCCCCAGCATCGCCCAGAATGCCGGGCTAACAACTGTATTGGACGGGATCATCGTACACTCCTTGGCTCTCTGCGAGCCGGTGAGTGACTCTCACACCTCTATTCGATGGGATGGGGCATAAAATTTGTATAAGAAGTACATAAAGAGTGCATAAAGATTGGTATAAGCGGGTATGGCGCGGGGCGTCGTTATCGGAGTGGTTTAGAACTCAAAAGTCTTAGATCGCGGAAAACGCTGAGCACTGCCGCAGAGTTCAACCAAAGAAATGATGCGGCGCGTCGAACTACGCTTCGCCGGCGGGCTCGAACCGGTACCCGACCCAGGGCTCGGTGATGATGTAATGCGGCGTGTTCTCGGTTTCGAGTTTCTTGCGAAGTTGTCCCACCAGCACTCGCAGGTGCTCCGGCTGCTCGACGCTGTTCGGTCCCCAGATCGCTGCCAGCAGGGTGCGATGAGTAACGACCCGGTTCGCATGCCGCGCCAGATATTGCATCAGCTCGAATTCCTTGGGAGTAAGCCGGACTTCGCGGTTCTGCACCAGCACCCGGAACGCGTCCGCGTCGATCTTGAAGTCGCCGATTTCGATGGTCCGCCGCGACGTATCCTCGGCGGGCTGGGCTCGCGCCAGATTTCTGCGCACCCGCGCCAGCAACTCATCCATCCCTACCGGCTTGGTGACATAGTCGTCGGCGCCGGCGTCGAGCGCCTCCACCTTAGTTTTCTCGGCGCCCTTTACGGAAAGAACGATGATCGGCACCCCGGATTCCGCCCGCAGTTGGCGGCATAACTCGATGCCATCCATGTTCGGCATGGCAATGTCGGTGATGACCAGGTCTGGTTGCCATTCCCGCGCCGACCGAAGACCAGCCTGGCCGTCGGCAGCGGTTCGGACATCGTAACCGTTGCTGCTCAGAGAAGTGCGCAATACCCGCGTGATCTGCGGCTCGTCGTCCACTAGCAGGATACGTTTCTTGTCGGTCATGGAATCGTAGGAAATCGGGCGCCCCCGCGCCACAAAAAAACCGAATGTTAGATTCTCGACAGAAGACGGCTCACGGCGCCGCATATGTTGGATCTTTACGTGTCGGCCCATTTTCCTTGACGGCGTTCAGTTTGTCGATAGCGCTGGGCAATCGCCTCGGACGGATCGTCCGCACTGGATCCCCTAACCCAGCTTCAGAAACTCGCGGACCTACCCAACAGTAACGTCAACCCCACCGCCGAGAATGGGTATAGTTAGAGAGTGGACTCGATAGCGGCCGTCCGCTGCACCGCGTGCGGCCAGGAGAACAAACCGCAGTACCGCTTTTGTGGAATGTGCGGCTTTCCGCTGCGTGCGCAGCAGCCCGCGGCCGCTGCCCCCGCCCCCGTACGTCGTGATGACCCTCCGTTAGCGGTGAACAACTTTTCGATTTTGGGCCTGCAAGATGGCAGCCATGATGATCATGAGCCCAGCCTCAGTGCCAACTTCGGCTCTGGCTCTAGCCCCAGTTCCAATAGCAACCTAGACTACCTTCTGGAAGACGACGAGCCGGAATCCTCTTCCCGTGGTACATATGTCACGCTACTGTTTCTCGCTGTTGTGGTTGCTGTAGTAGCGATGGCATGGTACTGGCAGCAGGGTGGGTTTGCACCGACATCCCTACCCTCCAAGACGCTTGCCAGCCGAGCGGTATCGGAAACTGCTCCAGCAAGAAGTGACGCCCCGACCGGGGTAAATCCAGTGGCCGGCGAACCTCCGTCGGCAGCGGCGGCGAACACGGTAGCGAGTGAAACGACGCGGCCACCATTTTCGCATCCCACTGCAAGTAAAGCGCCGTCGGTTGCCCCTCCGAGCCCTGCGCCTGAGCCGGCCGTCGCGCCTGAGAAGAATGAAACCTCCTCAGAACAGCCTGCGCAAGATCAGGATGAAGATACTTCGAATGCCAGTACCGCAGCGCAACCCGCACACGCGCCAGCGAAAACCCCGCGCCGAATGGTTCCTGTACCCGCTGCACAGCCCACAATCGAACCACCCAGGGATAATTCGGTGCGCCAGGCCGCGCCCTCGACGGATTCCCAACTGTTTGCCGAGGGCGAGAATTATCTCTACGGAAATGGCGTAGCACAAGATTGTGCCCGCGCGGAGAAAAACTTGCGCATCGCCGCCGGACACTCCAATTCGCCGGCCGAGAGCCTCCTCGGCACCATGTATGCCAGCGGCCACTGCGTTGGCCGCGACTTGCCCATGGCCTACCGTTGGTATGCCCGCGCGCTCCACCACGACCCCGCCAATACCCGCATCCAGAGCGATCTGGAAGTGCTGTGGAAGCAAATGACGCCAGCCGAAAGGCGAGCCACCCAACCCGGGCAGTGAAACCGGGATGCCCGCAAGCCCAGTCTATTCGAGCGCTCTTCTTTCTTTCGAACTTTGCGGTTAGGGATTCTTGATCGCCGCAAGACAATCGACGGCCCTTCACTGCAAGGAGCAAACCGCACACGCGACGTTCGCAAAGAAAACAAAACTGACAGGTTAGGACTCTACAGCTTGGATTTCAATAGGATTTGCGTTATCGCCTTTTCTCCGCGTTCTCCGCGGATGTTCTCCGCGACCTCCGCGATTTAAGATTATTTTCGCCGATGTCTTGAAAGGCCGCCCGCACAGGGCTGCGCGGTTTGTATTCCCTCGTGCGTGCATCGTACAATACACATTCGCCATGATTATTGCGCTGATTACGGCTGTTCACATTGTTGTTTGCTTTTTTCTGATCATCGTCGTGCTGCTGCAAAGCGGGCAGAGCGGTGACATCGCCGCTGCCTTCGGAGGCCAGGGCAGCCAGACCGCCTTTGGCCCGCGAGGCGCGGCCACAGCCCTGTCCCGGGCGACCACTTGGTCGGCGATCCTCTTTATGATCACCTCGATCACCCTTTCCATCGCCGCCTCGCGCCGATCGGGTCCAAAATCCGTGCTGCAGGGCATGAAGCCGGCAACGACAAATTCTCAGCCCGCCGCGCCGGCTAAGAAGTAGTCGTTGGTCGTCCGTCGTTGGTCGTTGGCCAAAAAGCGAAACCCCGGCTGAGCATTTAAGATTAGGCCGCCTCTACAATATGTCATCCGTGCTTGGCCAACGACGGACGACCAACGACCGCCTCTATGATTCACGAAATCCTCCCCGTTGGCCCTCTCCAATGCAATTGCTCGGTGATTGGAGACGAGGCCACGCGCGAAGCCATGGTCATCGATCCGGGCGATGACATCGAGGAGGTGCTGGCCCTAATTCGCAAGCACAATCTCCAAGTCAAACAAATCGTCATCACCCACGCTCATATCGACCACGTGGGCGGCGCCATGAAGCTGCGGACGGCCACCGGCGCTCCCATCCTGCTGAACCAGAACGACTACGCGCTCCTCAAAATGCTCGATGCGCAGGCGGAGTGGATCGGCATGGCTGCTCCCGGCAAGGTCGAGATTGAACAGACAGTCGGCGATTCGGATACGGTGAAAGCGGGGACGCTGAGCGCAAACGTGATCCATACTCCCGGGCACACCGAGGGCAGCGTTTGCCTGTATTTTTCGGCGGAGAAGAAACTCATCGCCGGAGACACACTGTTTGCAGGCAGCATCGGCCGCACCGACCTGCCCGGCGGATCGTTCGACAAGATCATCCGGTCATTGCACGAAAAGGTTCTAGCCCTGCCCGATGAGACCGTGGTTGTACCCGGTCACGGACCATTGACCACGATCGGAGACGAGCGGGAGAGTAATCCGTTTCTGCAGAAGTAGGCACTCAGTGGAGTGACGCGGAATCGCAATCACCCGAGATGCTCAATCACCTGCCCGATTCCAGACTCAAACTGCGCCAGCGGCGTGATCAAACTCAAGATCAGATATCCATCGGACGAAAAATCATAGAAATGCCCCGGATGCACCAGCACTGACCGGTTGCGCAACAGATCAATCGCCAAATCCTCATCCGACTGCGTCACCGGAACCCGGAGCACCACGTACCATCCTCCCTCAACCTCCAACCGTTCGCAGGACTTCTGCCTGGCCAAGCTCGCGATCGAGATTCGCCAGATTGGCGCGCGCACGATCAATCAGCAGCGGCTGGATGTTCTTACGCTGCTGAAGCAGGACCGGGGCAGCCAACTGAACCGGGGCATTCATCGAAAGAAATGTATCGGCGACAACTTCGATCCTCGCTAACGCCGGCGTGACTTGGTCTTCGGGGCCGCTGGCCACAATCCACGCCAGCTTCATCTGCGGCAGACCAGAAATTTTCGAAGCTCCGCTGAGCGTAAAAGTGAGCGCCTCCTGGTTCACCGCGAAGGTCTGCCGCGGCGCGCCGTCGAGCGCGTAGTCGAGGAAGACTTCATCCACGATCAGGGCCAAACCGTATTCGCGGCAGAACGCGTTGAGCGCAGCCCGCTCCGACTCGCTGACGTACGAGCCCGTGGGATTGTTCGGATGCACAATCACCACAGCGCGGGTGCGATGACTCACCGCCTTGTAGAGCGAAGGAAAATCAATCTGCCAGCCGTGGTCATACAGCAGCGGGTAGGGGACAAGTTTCACATCCTGCAAATCGGCGAGGAACTCCAACAAGGGATAGCTGGGCTTGGGAACCAGAATTTCGTCGTCCGGATTGCACAGTAGCCGAAAGATATATGAATACCCCTCGCTGGTGCTCGTTGTAAGAACTACGGATTCAGGATTGAGGCCGAACTCCCCATGCTGCTCGCGGTAGTAATCAGCGACAGCTGCTCTGGCGTCGAGCAGGCCCTTGGGCTGAGGATCGTAGTCCATAGCTTTCGGGTTAGCGAGCGCGCCGAGAATCGACTCCGCATCAAAATGCAGGCCAGCGCGCGTGGGATTGGAAACGGTGAGGTCGATCACTTCCCTGCCCGCCGCCAGCTGCTCGCGTTGGGCTTCTGTAAATCGGTTTGGATGGAGCTTCCAGCCCGTGCGGTGGGAGAACATGAAACTGTTAGCATAGCCGACCGCGAGCGAGTTAGGAAACGATTGCCAGCAACAGCCGTCTCTCCATTTCGAACGCCAAACAGCCCCGTAGCCATTCGTTTTTCTCAGCGCACTCTGCGGGTGTTCTCCGCGATCTCTGCGATTTAAGACTTGGTTTCTCGTCAAGCTTCCCAACATCTTAAAACGCAAAGGTCGCGGAGAACTGCCCCGCAGAGTACGCAGAGAGCAGCTTGAAACCAAACTCAGCGCAAGGTGAAGCTCTTATCGCAAGGAACCCCGTGCCTGCCATCACAACCCAGCGTGCCTCCCGTCACGGATTGCCGGCCCTTCCGGGCTTCTCCTAATGGTGATGACGTTCATGACGGGAGGATATAATGACAACCTTTGCGCTTATGGAACCAGCCACTCAGTTCGAACTCCGCCTGGCCGACCGCATGTCGCGGCTGGGTACGGAAACCGCCTTTGAAGTTCTAAGCCGGGCCCGGGCGCTGGAGGCTCAGGGCAAGAGCGTCATTCATCTGGAAATCGGCGAGCCGGATTTCGCGACCCCGGGCAACGTCACCGAAGCTGGGATCAAGGCGCTGCGCCAAGGCTGGACGCACTACGGTCCCTCGGCCGGGTTCCCCGAACTCCGCCAGGCAATCGCCGCCGAAGTGAGCCACTCTCGCGACGTTAAAGTGGAGAGCGACGAGGTAGTCGTCGTCCCCGGCGGCAAGCCAATTATCTTCTTCAGCCTGCTGGCCTTGGCCGACGTCGGAGACGAAGTTATTTACCCGAATCCCGGCTTCCCTATCTATGAGTCGGTGATCCGTTATGCCGGCGCCAGGGCGATTCCGATCAAGCTGCGCGAAGAAAGAGATTTCAGGCTGGATGTGGATGAGCTGGCCGCGCTCATCACCGACCGGACAAAGATGATCATCCTCAACTCTCCGCACAATCCCACGGGCGGGGTGCTGAGCCGCGAGGATATTCACAACATTGCCGATGTCATCGGCGATCGCAACATCATGGTGCTCTCCGATGAGATTTATAGCCGGCTGATTTTCGAGGGAGAGCACTTCTCGATTCTCTCCGTCCCCGGCTTCCAGGAGCGCACCATCCTGCTGGATGGGTTCTCCAAAACCTACGCCATGACCGGCTGGCGCCTGGGCTATGGCGTGATGCGGCCTGACCTGGCCGCGCACATCGCCCGGCTGATGACCAACTCCAACTCCTGCACCGCCAGCTTTACGCAGATGGCGGGCGTCGAAGCATTGCGCGGAGATCAGTCGTCGGTCGACCGGATGCGGACGGAATTTCACCGGCGTCAGAATGCCTTCGTCTCCGGCTTAAACCGCATTCGGGGATTCTCCTGCCGTGTGCCAAAGGGCGCATTTTATGCGTTCCCGAATATTACGCAGACAGGATGGACATCGAAGAGGCTGGCCGACGCGCTCTTGCAGGACGCTGGCGTGGCTTGCCTTGCGGGATCTGGGTTCGGCAGCTATGGAGAGGGCTATTTGCGGTTCAGCGTCGCCAATTCCATGGAGAACCTGACAGAGGCGCTGGAGCGAATTAATGGTTGGACCAAGCGAAATCTAAGGTAGGCATTCTTCCTCACTCCTGAATCGCATTTTCTCTGCGTACTCTGCGGGTGTTCTCGGCGCGCTCTGCGCTTTAAGATCTTGGGTTGGCCGAACGAAGCACAAATCTTAAATCGCTGAGGGCGCGGAGAATACCCGCAGAGTACGCAGAGAAGTTCCGCAATCGACTGGTCGTTCATTGGAGTATCTTGATCGGCAGGAGGACTAAACACCGATGCCTGCTCGCAGAACGACACGCCAGCAGTTAGAGCCAAAAGCCTCCCGTCCGCTCATGCCCGGATACGGTCTGCCCAAAGGCACTAAGGGCCTGCTTCCCTGGACGTGGGCGCTGCAAAAGTTGACCAAGAGCCATAACTATTGGATCGCGACCACGCGCCCCGATGGCTGTCCTCACGTCATGCTCATCTGGGGTCTGTGGATGGACGGAGCATTCTACTTCAGCACCGGGCGGCAATCGCGCAAGGCGCAGAATCTGGTGAAGAATTCCCACTGCGTCGTCGCGACAGAAAACGCAGCCAAGGCTGTCATCCTTGAGGGGATTGCGCACGAAGTTATGCAAGTCCCGATCCGCCGAAAGTTTCTCGCTGATTGTGAACGGAAGTATAAATTCGACATGTCGGCATTTGAGGCCGACATCTTGAACCTGAAAGAACCCATCTTTGCGGTACAGCCAGTTGTGGGATTTGGCCTGGACGAGAAGAAAACGCTCAATACGGCAACGCGCTGGCGCTTTCCAAAGTAGTATGATTTCCCGCTGGCCTGGCAGTCTGCTGGCAACCGATTCTAATCCGACCTGAAAAAACATGGCAAATAAATTTCGCGTCTATGCTACCTGCGACATCGGCGAGTCTCTCAACTTGCTGCGGCAACGGGGCTATGAAGTCGAGGTATATCCAGTTCCCCAGCCGCCGCCGAAGACCCTCATTCTTGAAAAAGTAAAATCCGGGATCGACGGCCTGATCACCTCCCTGCGCGACCAGATCGATGCCGAAGTATTCGACGCGGGCAAAGGTACGCTGAAGGTCGTCTCACAATTTGCGGTCGGATTTGACAACATCAACCGCGCCGACGCCAACCGCTACCGCATTCCGTTCACCAACACCGCCGACGTCCTCACCGAAGCCACCGCCGAGTTCGCTTTCTTCATTCTGGGCGCCCTGGCCCGGAAGCTATGGTCGGCGGAACATCGGATCCGCGATCACCAATGGAATTTCTGGCATCCTTCGCTGCCATTCCTGGGGGACGAAGTGACTGGCAAGACCATTGCGATCATCGGCACCGGGCGTATCGGGCTGGCGATGATCAAGAAGTGCGCCGGCTTTGATATGAACATCTTGTGTTACGACCCGGCCTATCAGAACCACGATTACGTCAACGCGATCCAGGAAGACATGGACCTCCGCCGTGCGCGCGGCATATCGAAGGAAAAGAACTGGATCAAATATGTGGGCTTCGAGGAAGCGCTGGGTCAGGCGGACTTCGTCAGCATTCACGTGCCACTAGTACGCCAGGGAGAGAGCGCCACTCCAACCTACCACCTGTTCAACCAGAGCACGCTGCGCAAGATGAAGTCCACAGCCTTCCTGGTGAACACGTCGCGGGGGCCTGTGGTCGATGAGGCGGCGTTGGCCAAGGCGCTCAAAGAAAATTGGATTGGCGGAGCAGCCCTGGACGTCTACGAAAAAGAGCCGCTGGCGGCGGATTCGCCTCTGCGTGATCCCGCAATCGAAGACCGCTGCCGGCTTTATCCTCATTTCGCCAGCGCAGGAAAAATCACGCGGCTTTCGACCGATCCGAACAAAGGGATGGCCGGGCGATGCGTGCAGGGACTGATCGACGTGCTTGAAAAGAACTACGGCGGCGACGTCACCAAGATGCCGTATGTGGTAAACAAGGAGATCGCAAAGTAGCTCAGTTCATCCGATCCTCGAAGGAGGCAGACCCTCATGGATAATTCCTTTACTCGCCGTCAATTTATGCGCATCAGCGCGGGGACACTTGCCGCCGGTACTGCGGTGACCGCCACGCTCCTCGAACCGAAGCAGTTGCTGGCTTCCCCTCGACTCGTCCCGCCCAGTGACACGGTGCGTTTTGCTTCCATCGGCACCGGAGTTCGCGGTTGCGAGTTGCTGCAAGCCTCGCGTCGCGTGCCGGGCTTCGAGTGTGTGGCGGTTTGCGATCTCTACGACTCGCGCCACCAGGCCGCGCAGGAGGCGGTGAACAGACAGGTTCCCGCCACGCGCAACTACAAGGAAATTCTCGACCGCAAGGATGTCGACGCGGTCATCATTGCGGTCATGGACCACCAGCACCGCAAGATCGTGGAAGACGCCTGCTCCGCGGGCAAAGACGTGTATTGCGAAAAGCCCATGTCCCACACCGTCGACGATGGTTTCGCCATGGTCGCGGCCGCACAGGCGGGAAAGCGCATCATGCAGGTCGGCAGCCAGCGCGTGAGTTCCGTTCTGTATGGCAAAGCCAAGGAGTTTTACGACTCCGGAAAACTCGGCGACGTATACGCCATCCAAGCCTTCTGGGATCGCAACTCCCCCAGCGGCGCCTGGGTGTATCCAGTTCCGCCCGACGCGAGCGAGCAGACAATCGACTGGAGCGCTTTCCTCGATGGCGCGCCCAAACGGCCTTTCGATCCTATTCGCTTCTTCCGCTGGCGCTGTTTCAGCGATTACGGCGAAGGCTTGGCCGGCGACCTGTTCGTTCATCTGATTTCCGGCATCCACTTCATTACCGGCACCAATACCGTGGCGCAGCGCGCCCAGTCCACTGGCGGACTCTACCACTTCAAAGATGGCCGCGACTTTCCTGACCTGATTGAAACCTTTTACGACTATCCCAACTTTCGCGTTACCGTGCGCTGCAATTTGAACAACGAAGGCGGGGAGTTCATCGCGTTCTACGGCACCAAGGGCACGCTGGAGATCAAGGATTCCACCCTGACCTACCGGCCTCAGAACACGCGTCCCAGCCCGGAAAGCTACTCGATCTATGGCTGGCCTGAGGCGCTGCGCCAGCAATATCTGGCGAAATGGCACCAGGACAATCCCGCGCCCGCGCCGCTGCATTTCAATGTGGACGAGGAATCGGAAGAGTACGCGCTGCCCCCAGGCTACAGCGATGTGGTCGACCACGAAACCAACTTCCTCAACGCGGTTCGAAGCCGGCAGCCTGTCGTGGAAAACGAAGTATTTGGCAACCACGCCGCCATTGCCTGCCACTTGGCGAATTATGCCTACTTCAACAAAACTGTGGCAGTGTGGGACGCGGCGGCGAGGAAGATTGTCAAAGGGTAGAACCGACCGGTCGTCGAAGAAGCAGACTGAACCAACGCTCTCAAACACAAACGGGATATTACGAAGATGCGTTGCGTGGTGAATAAGAAGATCGGAAAATAGTCGCATTCGGCTGTATTGAGCATCGAATGCACTCAGTATTCCAGCAGATCCTCGAAGCTGACGAGTTCGCCTGCCACGCTTGCCAGTTCCTCTGCTGCGTGATCATACACAGGGAGCCGCGAGGCCGTTGAAACTCTGACGCTTGGCCGACGACCTATCTGCCGTGAGATCTCAGCCAGCGCCACGGTCGCTACCAAGCGGTAGTGATAAACGAATTCAGCGCGTGCAAGCTGCAGATGCGCGACCTCTACGTTATGACCCAGCCAAGCGCAGCTCTCAAAAGCGAATTCGCTGCCACTTTCATCCGGGATGAGGATGAGTTGGCTTGGCCCGCCGGCGAGATTGGCCCGATGCATGGGCAAGCCGATTTTCCGGTGAGTAATCACGGTCACGCGCGCATAAGCATGTGATGCTTGCGCGGGGCACGGGATGAGCCGGATTTCATTCTTGCCACGCCGGGCCGCGGCCCGCCCTTCAGCACGAACCGCGCGGTCGCAGCCGAACCACACCCGGTGCCGATCCTCAACGAACGCCTGTGTCCAGCCCAATCCAGCGGCCGAACGGATGGTGCTACCAAGTTCAAAATGGTCCGCGGGCTGGTAGAAAAGAAGGTTTGGGCGGCGGCTGGCTGGATCCCTTCTGATTGCCATGGAACCCACCCTTGGATTGCACAGGTAGTACAACGCGACCGCCGAGGCAGCAGCCACGTTCAGACAGTTGATGCGGCGTGACTGCATCGGTATCTGTACTTTATCGGTCGCGAGTGTTGTGAACTCGTGAGAGAGGCCCCGACGTTCGTTGCCCACGAGTAGCGCGAAATCGCGTCCGGCATGGAACCCGTAGACGTCCACGGCCCCAGGCAGATTGTCACACGCGATGATGCGCGGGTGATGCGCCTGAATCTCTGCGGTTGAGATCGCCTGTACTCCAGCGCCGCCAAACAGGCCGGAGTGCGCCAAGCCCTTGGTATCGCGAAATCGGCAAGTGGCGTCGAACATCGCGGCAGCGTGAACCATGGTCAGGGCGTTGGCGGGGTTTTCGATAGCATCGCCTATAACGGTGACGTTGTTTCTCACCCCTCGCGACGCCTCCGTTTGGCCAACGTGGTGCGTTGTTTGTCCGCAAACCTTTCTGCGAAGACCTCGTGATCGCGGGTGCGAGCGATCCTGACCGGTCTTTTGCCCTTATGCTGCTGAAGCACGTGATGTCCGACCTCGTGCAACAGCACCTCCTCCAACATGAACCGTCGCAGCGTACCCGCGGGCCAATCCACCGCCACTGTATCGATGTCGGGCAACCACGTCAGCACTGCTCCCGCCCTTTCAAACTGGTGGCTTGTCTTCGGCGAAATCCGCCCACATAAGCGCCAGGGCGGCAGTGGCTGTTCATACAGCATGATTCTTCCGGCCACGTGGTAGCTTCCGAACGTCTGAGCCGCGCCAGTATATCGAAGAGGAGCAGGAACCAGCTCAACGGTTCGCAAGCCGTAGAGCGCAATCGGTCCAATCGCCCCCAGGAATTCCAAAATATCCTGCTTGCCAGCCGGATGATGGTACCCGGAACGTGGTTCCCGGACGATCACGCGCAGCTTCACCGCGCCACTCTCCTGTAGTCGCGGCGCTTCTGGTTCGATAGCGATACCGATCTTCTCGAGTATCTTTCCTCGTTGGCGCCGACGACTCATGTCGCTGGCGCCTCGGGGCTCGTCTGGCGCACGTACACGACGTGCAGCCCGAATGGATTTTGGATCGGTATGTTTGCTACGTGACATGTAAGGGGTGTTGACTCGTGGAATATTAGCATCGCCCGGCGTGGAGGAAGGATGAATCTGTTCTCGATATTATTCCGAGATCGTATGCTCTTCGCTCTGCGCGCGCAGCACGCGGTCTACGGAGTACGGTGCGCGGCGGGTAGGTTCGTGGTAGTGGCGCACTTGCATCTCGCCCAGCAGGCCAATCGCCAGCAAGTTGAGGCCGGCCAGCAGCAGCACCGCGGCGAAAATCATCAGAGGTCCGTGCTCCTGCATCACGTGGGAGCCGTGGAGGAATTTTTCTACAATCAGCCAGATCGCCACGCCTGATCCCGCAAAGATGCTCATCATTCCCAAGCCGCCGAAGAAGTGCAGCGGCCGGGCCAGGTAGCGCAGCAGAAAGCGAATGGTGATGAGGTCAAAGAATACACGGAAGGTGCGCGAAATCCCGTAGTGCGATGCGCCGCGTTCACGGTTTATGTTGCGGATGGGCACTTCGCAAATGGTGGCTCCGTGCCAGGACGCGAGCGCCGGGATAAAGCGGTGCAACTCACCATACAGCGGAACCTGCTCCAGGATGTCGCGGCGATAAGCCTTGAACGTGGTCCCGAAATCATGAATGGGAACACCGCTCAGCTTCGCCATCAGCCAATTGGCGCAGCGTGACGGGATACGGCGCAACCACAGATTGTCGATGCGGTTGTGGCGCCATCCGCTGACAATGTCGTAGCCCTCGGAGATCTTCTCGAGAAACAGCGGAATATCGGCGGGATCGTGCTGCAGGTCGCCATCCATCGCGATGACGTAATCCCCGCGCGCATGGTCGAAGCCTGCGGCCAGCGCGGAAGTCTGCCCAAAATTGCGCCTCAATTTTACGACGGTTACGCGGCTGTCAATGGCGGTAATCTCGCGCAGCAGGTGGAAGGACCGGTCGGTGGAACCGTCGTCCACCAGGACAAGCTCAAAAGTCTCGCCATTGGCCTCCATGATGGCCTTTAGGCGATCGTAAAGATCCGTAACGTTCTCCTGCTCATTGTGCAGGGGGACGACGATGGAGTAGCGAGGCATTAGATCGTATATTACACGATTTTGTGCAGGATTTTGACTATTAAGTCTGGTTTCGGACGGCTCCGAAGTCAGATCGCGTCCGGGTAACAATTTATCTGGCGTACGCTTGGCGGCATGTGCGCTGCAAGCAAGACGTCGCGAGCAACGTCTCTACGGGATCGCCTATAATTCCCGTTCCTCGTCGTAACCGGAAGGAGAGATACCTTGGGCGAAACGAAAGACCTTCTTTCGAATGCGAGCGACCCGCCCCGGCGGCGCTTCTTGCAACAAACCTTCTTCGGAGGCATGTGTTCCGCGCTACTTCCTGCTTTGGCCAGCGCGAGCGAGACCGCCGCTCCACCCAAGCCTCACAGCGTCCGTCCTTTCGAACTCCACGAGGCCACGGTCGCGGACCTTCAGGCTGGAATGGCCTCCGGGAAATTTACGGCGCACTCGCTGGCCTTGCAATACCTGGCTCGAATCCAGGAGGTCGACAAGCATGGCCCCCTGGTGAACAGCGTCATCGAGATCAATCCGGACGCTGCGTCGATCGCCGCGGGGCTTGATAAGGAACGTGCGAAGAAAGGCGCCCGCGGCACGCTCCACGGGATTCCTGTCCTGATCAAGGACAATATCGACACCGCGGACCGCATGCTGACCACGGCGGGATCTCTGGCTCTGGTGGGCTCGCGCCCGGTGCAGGATTCGTTTGTCGCGCGGAAACTGCGCGAGGCCGGGGCGGTGATCTTGGGCAAAACCAACCTCAGCGAATGGGCAAATATTCGCTCCAGCCATTCCACCAGCGGCTGGAGCGGACGCGGAGGCTTGACCAGAAACCCTTATGCGCTCGACCGCAATCCCTGCGGATCAAGTTCCGGCTCCGGGGCGGCGATTGCGGCGAGTTTGTGCGCGTTGGCGGTCGGGACCGAAACCGATGGATCGGTAGTTTGTCCGTCGTCAGTGAATGGGATTGTGGGACTCAAGCCGACTCTGGGGCTGATCAGCCGCTCCGGAATCATCCCCATCGCGCACAGCCAGGACACCGCAGGTCCCATGGCCCGCACGGTGCGTGACGCGGCGATCCTCCTGGGTGCACTCGCGGGAACTGATCCCAATGACAAAGCAACGGCCGAGAGCACTGGCAAAGCGTCGCCGGATTACACCAAATTCCTCGATCCAAATGGTCTGCGCGGCGCGCGAATCGGCGTGGCTCGCAAGTATTTTGGCTTTAGTGAGGCGGTCGATAAAGTGATGAACGAAGCGCTCGACGCGATGAAGCATCAGGGCGCTGAGATTATTGACCCGGCGGATCTCGAATCGCACGGCAAGTTCGATGACACCGAACTGACGGTGCTCCTCTACGAATTGAAAGCTGATCTCAACGTGTATTTGGCGAACCGCCCGGGCGTGCAAGTGCATTCGCTGGGAGAACTTATCGTATTTAACGAGCGCAATCGGGAAAAGGAAATGCCTTATTTCGGCCAGGACTTGCTCATCAAAGCTCAAATCAAAGGATCACTGACCAGCAAGGAATACTTGGATGCGCTGGAGGCAAATCACCGCTTGTCTCGCACCGAAGGCATTGATGCCCTGATGGACAAATTTCGGCTCGATGCCATCGTGGCTCCCACGGGAGGGCCAGCCTGGTTGACCGATCTGGTGGACGGCGACCATGATTCGGGAGGCAGCTCCAACGCCGCCGCCGTGGCCGGATATCCCGATATCACCGTGCCCGCAGGATTCGTGTTTGGCATGCCGGTGGGAATTTCATTCTTCGGACGGGCCTGGAGCGAACCCACTCTGCTGAAGCTGGCTTACTCTTTCGAGCAAACGGCTCAGGCCAGAAAACCGCCGCGGTTCTTACCCAGTGTCGAGTTGTGAGGTGCGGATCATGTCTGAAAAAGTAAATCGGCTCACCGTCGATCTGTCGGGCTATCCCGATCTGGTGGTCATCTACCTGGGCATGAAGGTTCGCTCGTTGCGGGGACTGAAGACGGTATTCAGCTTCGGACCCCGGATCTCGGCAGCGGTCGCGGCAAAACCTGATGGGTTGCTGCTTCACGAGCAGGTCTTCTTTTCTCTCTTCCCGCCTCATGCCGGAATGCGGCAATACTGGCGAGACTTCGAATCTCTCGAGCGTTGGGCACGATCCCTGCCCCACCAGGAGTGGTGGCAGTCGTTTCTGAAAGATTCCGGGGGCACCGGTTTCTGGCATGAGACATACTTCATGCGCGGCGGCATGGAAGCGATTTATGACGATCTCGGTGCGGCATTCGGTTTTTCTGTTTTTGCACCCACGCAAAGAGCGCGCGGGCCAATGTTCAGCGCGCGCCAGCGGCTGCGGCTCGAAGGAGAGAGTCAGTTGCCGCCTCCGGTAGAGGAAGAGTAGCGTCGCATAGTGTGGGCGCGGGCACCTCGCCCGCTAGCCTTAGCGGTCTACTCCCCAGCTGTGAGTTCAGAGGTGTTGGATTACCACCCGAGAGCGCGGGCGAGTCGCCCGCGCCCACATCAAAAGACACTGCTCAGCGCCCGACCCAAGCTAGGCCATCCGCTCCGGCGCCGGCGTCGATCAGCTTGACCACCTGCCAGGTATTAAGATCGATGACTGCAACCTTCCCTTCCCCGCTGCACGAAACATAGGCCAGCGGGCGATCAGGACGCATGAGAACCTGCACCGGGTGGGACGGAACCGCAATCGTGCGGGCGACCTTCATGGCTGACAAGTCCACGACCGCGACTTCACCTGCGTTCGGCAATGTCACCAGCAGCCAGCGCCCGTCCGGAGTTGGAGCTGTCCCGTAGCCGATCGAAGGCAGCGTGATCCACTGCGTCACTTCGTTCTTTCCCGTATCGATCACGGCCAGGCGCGGCTGATCCTCATCTGAAGTGAATACCCAGCGGCCATCCACCGATATCGAAATGCGCTGGTCTACTTTTGCAACCGGAATTACCGTAATGGTCTTGCGCGCGACCAGGTCCAGAACACTCACCGTCCCGACGCCGACATTCGAGGTATAGGCACGATGGCCATCGCGGGAAATCACGAACATGTGGCTCTCAGCCTGGCCGGTAGGAATCGACCCGACTAGCTTTTGCTGTTTTACATCGAATACGTCTACCGCGTGATCCAGCTCAGCGGAAACATAGAGCAGCCCATCTGGACCGAACTTGGCGCAATGTGGACGCACTCCATGGCCCAGATCGATGGTGGAAACAATGTTCTTCTTTTCCAGGTCGACGATCTCAATTGTGCTGCCGTCGGTTCCCGGCTTGCCCACGCCGGAGTCGCCGTAAATCGGCAAATAGGCGAACTGCCCATCGGGCGAGGCTACGACTTCATGAGCGCGAATTCCCCGGGTCGGCACTCTGGCCACTTCGCGCCCCGCGTCGGGATCGATCAGGCTCAGAGCCTTATCGCCTTGATTCGCAACCAGCAGTAGATTAGTCGACTTGGCGGCGAGAACTGTCTGGTAAGTAAACAACCCCATCAGCGGGAGCATACAAACCAGGCCCTGCATGAGCGTCGCTTTCACGTTTGCCTCCGAGGGAATGTGGTTGCGCTGGCCGAGTTACTCGTACCGCAGCGCTTCGATGGGATCAAGATTCGCGGCGCGCACCGCTGGAAACATACCACTGACCACGCCTACCAGTCCAAGGATTGCGGTAGCGATCAGCAGAATCTTCGGCGCGACAATCAGACGAATGTCGCCGGCCTCGGCATGGGAAGCCATGGCGCTGTAGAGCGTAAGAGTTCCGACGGAAAAGGAAACCGCGTAGGAAAGCAATATACCGACTATTCCTCCGACGGCGGTGATAACCATGGCCTCCGCCAGGAATTGGAAGAGGATGTCGCGCTTGCGCGCTCCCAGGGCCTTCTCGACGCCGATCTCGCGGGTGCGCTGGGTCACCGAGACCAACATGATATTCATGAGTCCCACGCCGCCAATCCCCAATGTGATCGTCCCGATAAATGCCAACAGCACCTTCAGAGCGAGGCTAATGATGTTGAACTGATCGAGTTGCTTCTTGGCATCGAAGACGAACACGGCGCGCTGATCGTCGGGCTTGAAATTGTGCGCGAGGGCCAGGGAGTCGCGCACCGTCTTTGTCAACTTCAGATGGTCGACACCCTGAGAGTCCAGCCAGATGCCATTGATGTAATGGATGTCTTTCAGTACGTCCATGGAATGATAGGGGACGTAGACCACCCGGTTGTCGTCGTTGTCGCCTTCCTGCATACGCGGCTGCAACACTCCGACCACTTGAAAACTTACGCCATTCACGTGGATCGATTCCCCGACGGCGGGCATTCCGGAGAAAAGCTTGTCCTTGGCCTCCGATCCCAGCACGACGTTAAGACCGTGGCTGAAATTGTCCTGATCATCGATGAAGCGGCCTTCTTGTACGTTCAGAGCCCAGATATCCTGGATGGGCGGGTCAACGCCGAGGACCGGAAAGCTGAAGGAGCGGGCGGAGCTTTGCACGGTGACCGCGTCCATATCGTTCACCCGGGCCATATGCCGTACCAGAGGCACCACATTGCGCAGCAGCTCCACGTCTTCCTGCGCAAAGTGAATGGGCACTCCAGCTTTGTTGCCCCCGGCTTGCTGCGAGGTGCGCCCTGGGAAGATGCCGACGGCGGTCGCGCCATAGCTGTCCCATATCGCGTGGATGGCGTTGTTGAAGCCTTCCCCGTAGGCCAGCAGCAGTACTACCGTAGCGATGCCCCAGGCCATGCCCAGCATGGTGAGCACGGTCTTGCGCAAATCGTGTCGCATGGCGCCGTAGGCTTGTTCTAACAAATCCCGCTTCATGTCTATTCCTTCAGGCTACTCCCGGCGGAGGGCTTCCACCGGCTGCAACAACGCGGCCCGCCGCGCCGGGTAAAGACCCGCCAGCACTCCCGCGAAAGCTAGCGAACCGATAGCCAACGTTGCGGTCATGGGAACAATCTTTGGATAATCGAAACCCGGCGGACTGGGAAACATCGCGAACACCGCCATCAGCGCGGCCGCTCCACCCATTCCCAAACCGCCGCTGAGCAATGTAAGAAACGCTCCTTCGACAAAGAACTGAAACATGATGCTGCCGTTGGTCGCGCCCAGTGCTTTTCTGAGGCCGATCTCCCGCGTGCGGTCGGCCACCGCCACCAGCATGATGTTGACGATTCCGATGGCGCCGAGGCTTAGCGTCACCAGGCCCACGCTGCCCAAAAACACGTTCATGGCGTCGAAAATCTTGCCAATCTGGTCTACCGTTTTTATCGTGTCCCATTCGTCATAAGCATCCGGGCTGCGGTAGTCGAAATTGTGATTGCGACCGATAATCTTGTGCACTTCCTCGCGCGCGGCTTCGTGCAGCGCGCGCGACCTGGGCTGATAGTTGATGAAGGAAATGGCGTTGTCTATATCGCCAACGTTGAGCGGCCGGAAATTCTGCCGCATAGTGTTGAACGGAATAAATATGCGCAAGTTCAGATTGGTGTTGTCGCCGTGCCCGATGCGCTTGAGCGAGCCAATCACCTGGAAACGGACCCCGTTCAGCAATATCGTGCTGCCAATCGAAGGCCTGCCGGGAAACAGAATTCGTCGCGCCTCATCCCCCAACACCACAACCGATCGCTTTTCCGCGTCATCAAGATCGTTGATCCAGCGCCCATCCGCCATCGGCATGTAACGAATATCGCTGAAGGCCGCGGGCACACCCAGCAACTGGCCATTGCTCTGGAAAAAATCGCTGACTGAGCGAATATCGCCGCGCGAAATAACTGGAACCGCCGCCCTCACGTCGGGACACTCGGCGGCAATGTCCCGATAATCCTTATAGGTGAGGTAGTACTGCCGCATGCTGGTGAAGCTGCCATTCATCGCCGGGGCGCGGCCGCCCCAGATGAACATGACGTTTTCGCCCAACTCGTCAAACTGCTTGCGGTTGCCGGAGCGAAAACCCTCGCCCAAACCGACCAGCAGAAGCAGAGAGCCGACACCCCAGGCGATCCCGAACATGGTCAGGAAAGAGCGCAGCTTGTGCGCCCATAGGGTGCTCAAGGTTTGGCCGAAGATTTCGAAAATGACGCGCATCTTCCCCCAACGTTGCGTACCTTCATAATGATACGCGAGACCCAGGCCTATGGTTCAGCGCACTGCCTGCGGCCCTCAGCGACTGCTTTTGCGGCAAAGTATCTGGTCGGATCGTTCCTTCGGACGTACAAGGTCCATTTAGGTCAATAGGTTGGACGAGTGCAGGCTGGGGAAAGTCTCCAATCGTAGGAAATAAATCTTGCCAGGCTGTGAGCCGCTCCCGATAGTCATAAATCCCAACCAATCGCGAGGGAAGTCCACTTTCACCGAGGTTCCGCTTCAACCTCCGGATACTGCGAGGAAAGGCCGGTCAGCTGCGTCGCGGGCTCGCCCTTCAGATAGACGTCGAAGAAGGTATGCACGTAGGCCGAGGTGATGGCGAGCCCGCGGCGCGAGTCGAGCTTCCCAAACCCGGCAACGGTGCTGAGCGCTTTTATCAAGTATTGACTTTTCAAGAGGGCTTGATCGCTAAAGCTGAAGTGATGGGCGCCACGGATTGTAATCAGCAGCCGGCCGTTCGCCAGGCGGCGGTAAATCGACTGGATGTCGGCCATGATCTGGCGGCCCGCCGGGTCGGACATTTCCCGGTTATGGTCGCTGAGGATAAACATGAAAGGCTGCTTGAGGCCCTCCTGAACCACGCTGCCGAACGGCGCGCCGTCGATGTCGATTCCCGCCTTGCAGCGGGCGTCATCGCGGCAGAACTGCAACGCCTGCGCGCCGCCGAACGAATGCCCGAACATGCCCAGCCGCTGCAGATCCATGCGTCCAGAGAACCTCCCGCATGGATCGGCGTCGTTCAGCCGCTGCAGCTGTCTAACGACGAACTTCGTATCGCTGGTCCACATGGGCAGCAGTCGATTGATGAGCCCGTTCGCCTGGTTGCTATCCAGGTTCTCTGGGTTGTCTGCTGGACGCCGGTTGACTACGCGCCCGTCCGGAAAGACAACCATACTGGTTCTGTACGGTGCGTCGAAACCCACGACAATGTAGCCATGGCTCGCCAAATCCTCGGCCAGAGTCGTGTAATCCGTGGTGAAAGCTCCCCCACCCGCGCGCATGATTACGACCGGATAGGAAGGCTGCTCGGACGAGACTTCGGGGCCGGAGGCGCTGTGGGTTCTGACCAGCGCCAAATCTCGCGTAAGGAATCGGCTCATCAGAACGCCCGAGTACCGTGCCTCGGCCAGCCGCCACGGCTCGGGCAAATACTCCGCTGGCGCGGCGGATGTCGCGGATGCCGACGGGTACCAGATCCAGACCACAACTTCTCGCTTCGCTCCGGGAGACGGCGCCAGATCGTCGGTCTCGGCGCTGTTAGCCCACACCAAGGTCGTTCGCCCGACGGCAAAGTGGCCGGTGGGCGCCGGCAAGGTGATTGCGGTGCTGTGCTCCCCCGAAAGTAAGGCGAGTAGCGTGGCCAGGCCGACAACCGCGAACAGCACAATTGCGACAAGGCTTCGAACCAGCCACTTCGTGAGGCGCTTTCTAAGCATGTACAACCGTCCTATCGCGGGAAGGCGGAGATTTTCGGAGTCATTGTATATAAAGTACTCTTCAATGTAAAGTATATCGACCGAAAGCATCCCGAGTTCTTGACTCGGTTTCTTCGCGTCCTTTGCGGATTTTCTTTGCGAGCTTTGCGATTAAGGGCTTTCCGAAAAAGCTCATAACCGCAAAGAGCGCAACGAAACTCGCTCGCGCCGTCACCCCTTCACGAGTGTTACAATCCGCTGCCGGACATCTTCGGCGGCTCCCCCGGTCAGGTCAGTGGTCCGCGGCGGGAGCGGATCATTCTCGTGGCACACGACGCCTTCATCAGCTATTCCTCCAAAGACAAAGCCATCGCGGACGCCGTCTGCGCACGCCTGGAGCATCGCGGCATTCGCTGCTGGATTGCGCCCCGCGACGTGCAGCCGGGAGCGCCGTATGGCGAAGAAATCATCGACGCGATTCAAAGTTCTCGCGTCATGGTGCTGGTGCTGTCCTCGAATGCCAATGCCTCACCACACATTCCCAAGGAAGTGGAGCGCGCCGTAAGCCATGGCGTTTCCGTCATCCCGTTGCGGGTGGAAGCGGTGATGCCGGCGAAGTCGCTCGACTACTTCATCAGCTCCGTGCACTGGCTGGACGCCATTACACCGCCGCTGGACCAGCATCTGGAGAGCCTTGCCAATACGATTCGCACGCTGCTGCCCGGAGCATCCCGCCCTGCGCCGATGCCGCATCCGCCAGAGCCCTCTCCACCAATCGTCCAACCGGCGCCGAGCGCCTCCGGGTCTGCTACCACCCAAAAGCCAAAATGGATGCTTCCCGCGATCGGCGCGGCGACGCTCGTAATCGCTGCGGCGGCGTGGTTCTTATGGCCTAAGCCGGACGCAGGCGAGACTCGCTATGCCCCCATAATCACCAACCCACCAGCCGAGCCGGGCGGGCGCAGCACGCCTCCGCCGTTGGGAGCGCCTTCGAGCGGCGTCGATCCCGTAGTTGGCTGCTGGCGCTGGTTCAACAATGCGCAGGTGGTGATTAACTCTGACGGCACCATGACGACTGGGCCTTTCACCGCGCACTGGCGGCTCGCGGATGCCTCCCGACAGGTCTACCATTTCACCTGGCCGGAGGCAGTCGACTCGGTGGCAATGTCTCCCGACGGCCGCACGATTGCCGGAGGCAATCAGTACGGCATTCCCATGAACGCGGCTCGTCTTACTCCCGGCGCCGACCTAGCCGGCGCCTGGCGCTGGTACAACGGCGTGATCGTCAACATTCTCCCCAACGGCACATTCACCGCCGGAAACACCGGTGGCCGATGGCAGCGCACTACTGCCGGCTACGCATTAACCTGGCCGCCACCGGTCGATACGGTGACTCTCTCCACCGACCACCGCCGTGTCAACGGCAGCAATCAATACGGATTCCATATCTCGGGAACCAAAACCGGCGCTTGCGGAGGCTGATGCGGGCTTCGTTGCGCTGAAGATATCTTCAGTCCCTACTCGCGTGCGGCGCGCTCCAGGCGTGTCTTGTGGAGGATACGAATTTGTTTCCGCTCGACTTCGATAATGCCGGCTTTCTTCAGCTCGCCTAGGGCAACTGTGGCTGACTCCCGATAAACTCGCAGCTGCTGCGCAAGTTCCTTGTGGGTCAGATCGCGAACTAAGTCTCCGTCCGCTTTCTCCAGCAGCAGCGCCGCCAAACGAGGCAGGAGTTGCCGGAACGAGGTGGCTTCCAGGTCGGTGAGTACGTGAACGAATCGCTGGCTGACCAGGTCGAGAAGGCGTCGCGTGATGGCTGGGTATCGCTCGAGAAGCGAGTCCAGATCGGATCTCGTCATCGTACGGATTCTAGAAGGCTTGGTGGCCCGGGCGCTGCAGTGATACATGCATTGCCCGATGCATCCCATTTCACCAAACACCGCCGGTGGCTTGAGTTCTGCGATGATCAGCTTTCTTGCGCCGGAGATTCGGAAGGTTTGTACCGCCCCTTTTTCGAGCAGAAACAAGACTTCGCCCGTCTCTCCCGTTTTAAAGAAAACATGTCCCGCCCGAACGTCTCGAACCCTGCTGCGCGCCTCCATCGCCTGCAACGAAGAGGCGGGCAGTCCCTTGAACAAATCGACGGCGGAAAGCGCCGCGGCCTCCAGAAAGCTGTCGGCCTGGACTGCCGGTCTCCCGTTCACACGCATATCCCTCTCACTCACACACCCGCCGCGAGTGTAACCCACATTACACCTATTCTTCGCAACCTCTGGCGTGCGCCACAATCCTACGGGGAGAAACGCAGTAAGGTCATCGCGTTTCGGGATTTCACAAGCTCAATCGGTTGCGAAGGAGAAATTATTAAAATGCACGATTCCCAAACCGCCGCTTCGAAGATTGTTACCTATGGAACTCTGGCCGTCGACGGCCTAAACATTGCCTACCGCGAAGCCGGCGACCCGGCCAACCCCAAGCTCGTCCTGCTGCACGGCTTCCCAGCCTCTTCGCACCAATATCGCAACCTGATTCCAGCGTTGGCCGCCGACTTCCACGTTATTTCGCCCGACTATCCCGGCTTCGGCAACAGCGACATGCCCGATCCCGCGACCTTCTCTTACACCTTCGACCGCCTTGCTGAAGTCACGGAGCGGTTTCTGAAGGCGAAGGGCTTTCATCGTTACGGCCTGTTCGTGCAGGATTATGGTGGCCCCGTCGGCTTCCGAATTGTCGGGCGCAATCCCCAGGCGCTGGAGTGGCTCATCATCCAAAACACCAACGCTTACGAGGTTGGCTTTACCGACGCATGGGCAGGCCTGCGGAATGTGTTGTGGAAGAATCGCACGCCGGAGACTGAGCAAGGCGTCGCCGGCTTGCTGGAACTTGAGACCATGCAGGCCATTTATCTTCATGGCCACCCGCGTCCCGAGCTGATCAGCCCGGACAACTGGAACATGGACTTCCGCTTCATGCAGCGTCCAAACGCCAAGCGAGTGCAACTCGACTTGTTCTACGACTACAGAACCAACGTCGAACTGTATCCCCAGTGGCAAAAGTGTCTGCGGGAAAACCAGCCGAAGACGATAATCTTTTGGGGACAGAACGATATTTTCTTCACCAGGGAAGGCGGCGAGGCTTATCTGCAGGATCTGCCGAATGCCGAGATGCACCGGCTGGACTCCGGCCACTTTGCGGTCGAAGATAGCCTCGACCTGATCGCGACAAATATTCGTCGGTTCTATGAAGAAAAGGTCGCAGCCGGTTTAGTCGACACCCGGAAAACCGCGTAGAAGAACCCTAACCCACGTCCGGGCGTCGTCGACAACCCGGACGTGGTCTCTGTCAGAACTCACAAACTGTAATCTAATGAGGCCATGCCCACCGCGACTAAAACCGCACGCGCCAGGGATCGTCTGCGAAAGCGCTATCGACCCGCGCAGGTACGGCTACTCTTTGTGGGTGAGGCGCCGCCGGCCTCCGGCAGATTCTTTTACCAAGCCGACTCCGGACTCTACCGAGCCATTCGAGACACATTCGTTAGTGCCTTCCCTGCTCTCCACGACGCTGACTTCCTGGAATCGTTCCGCAACTTGGGTTGCTATCTCGTGGACCTATGTGGGCGACCGGTCGATCGCATGAATCCGAAGCAGCGCAAGCAGGCCTGCATCGCTGGCGAACTTCGCCTCCGCAACACGCTAAGACAGCTTCAGCCGGAGATTGTGATCACGGTAGTCCGTTCAATCGCAGCCAACGTCAAGCGCGCTCAACAGCAGGCAAATTGGAGTGGCCAACCTGCGGAGCTTCCCTATCCAGGGCGCTGGAAGCATCACCGAATTGCATTTGAGGCAGGACTCGTGCCCATCTTGAAAAATGTGGCGCGTAATCACGTAGGCCGGACGCCTTCGTCCGGGCGCGAGCTTTAGCTCGCTGGTGCAGGCGGACGCAGGCGTCCGCGCCTTCGTGTGCCTAGGCAGACCGTTTTCGCAGAACCTCTAACCCTCCCCACAGCGCCAGAGCGAACACCAAGCTGCGAAGCAATGCGGAGATAACCGACGCGCCTCCGAGCACGGGATCAGGCGGCTGACCTGCGCCCAAAGCGTGAAGAAGGTTCGACACAAGGCTGGTCACAATTTCCGCACCCATGGCCGCCAGCCACAGCCCGAGAACCATCGGCTGGAGGCGTGGAACCACCCAAACCAAGGCCGCGAGCAAGATAAAGCTATTCACGAAGGGTAGAAGCAAAAACTGCTGAAACTGCTCACGATAGAAGAGGTCGCCCCAGGCAAAGGTAGGCAGCGATGAGTAGAACGCCAAACCAGCCGCGGTAGTGATTACTGCCGCCGTCACGAGTGCCGCCATCGTGTGCGGCACAAAGCGAAACGCAGCCACAACCGCCAGCGTGAATACGCAGGCCACGCCGATTTCAAAGAGCCAATAGGTAAACGGAATCGGCAGCGATGAAGTCACGTTGCGGCTCATCACAAAAGCCACCCCCGCCACCACGTTCGCCGCCAAAAATGCCAATACCCGCGGCCAATAGATCACGCCACCGCTCACGCCGATGATTCCCGCGAAACTCTGCCGCACCGGGGCCACGGCGACCGTGGAATTTTCTTGCCAGGCTTGAGGCGTGGCCGGTGGCGCGCTTTTACCAGTTGCAATTGAAGGTGGCGCAAGGGGAGGCTGAACCAGCCCTGCTTGCATCGGCATCGGCACAGGAGGCTCAACCTTAGCTTGAAGGGGCGGAGCGATAGCCACCGGAGGTCGCGACGGCATTGCGAGAGGTGGTTGCACCATTACTGGTGCAGGGGCCGGAGCCGCCGTTTTCGACTTTCCAAATACTCCGGAGACCCTCGCCCGCAACGCGGTCAAGTCCTCGGGGCTCAGGGCATCCTGCTTATCCTGCGCCGCCCGCGTCAAGACCATCACATGATAGGCAAAGGTCCCGCGCGTGGCATTGGTGAACGCCACGGCGCACACCACGGAGATAATCAGTGAGAGCCAGTCATAGTAATACTGCGAACGCAACTGCTCCAGATAGGGATTCGGCGCCGCATACTGCTGATATTGCTGGTATGTCTGGTATTGGCGCGTGGCGGCGTCCAATTGAGCGCCGGAGACTTGCAGCTTGTTCAGATTCCCCAGCGCACCCAGGGAACACAAAGCCAGGCCGATAACCGCCGCCGGTCGGCCCATTTTCTGAACTCCAAACGCGATGGGGCCGAAAAACAGCACCGCCACCAGCGGACTGTTCCAGCCCAAGCCTGGAACTGAGGAGTTGCCGGCGCTTGAAGTGAACAGCCACGCCAAGATCGACGCCCCGACCAGAAACACGCTCGCCCACACTCCCTGCGCGGCGGCCTTGCGGGCGCTTCGGTCGTTGACGATCTCCGGCCACGTAATCCGCCGCCACAGCGGCAGCGGCTTCGCCGGCGCGCTAGTCCGAACGCACGACGGGCTGAGGCCGCACCACAGGAACCTCGGGGCTCGAATCTTCCTCGCCCAGCGCCAGCGACTCCACCCGCCGCAGCAGTTCCGCGAACCGCGAATCGCCGCGCAGAATGTTGAAACGCGCCTCGGTCTTCAAACGGCTCAGCCCGCTCGACCGCTGCTCGTACGCCTTGTTCAGCCACTCGAAAGCCTGCTCGCGGTCGCCCAGGTCGGCGCTCACCAGAGCGATGGAATAAGGCGAAACTCGTACTCCCAGCCGCACCAGCGCCCGCAGCACGGCAACAAACTTCGCCTCCGGATCGCCTTCGTACAACTTGATCTGCTGAATTCCGGCGAGCTGGTACTGCATGCTCTTGGGGATTTTTGCGTCTTCCAGGCACAGCGGGAGAAAGTGTTTGCCGTTTTCCCACGCCAGCATCACTTCCTTGTTGATGTTCTCCGACTGCATGGAGCGTCTGCGAGATCATCAGAATGACGATCTTGCAGGAGTCGATGGCGTTGACGATCTCCTCGCCCCACTTCTGCGCCCCGTCAATGCCGCCCTGATCGATCCAGGCCGCCACGCCCGGCCGCCCGCAGCCGCTGCACGAACTGCATGACTTGCGTGCGGTCATGGCTGGAGTAGCTGACCATCACGTCCGGGCCGTGCGAGCGTTCTGTCATGACATCCAGCTGATTCATCTCTGGCAGTCCCATTTCCGGCACCCGCCTCAGGCCTGAGATTCTATCCCGGTTAATTGGCCAGTCAAGCCCAGGTTTTCGGTAGGGGAGGGTAGGCCGCGCTAATTCGTTTATCGATGTGCAAGAACACAGCAGTCAGTTTGAGATTCGCATCGAAAAGGCTGCCGGCGAGACGCCGACGCTACAATCAGCTTGACTAGGCAGGCTACCAACCGCAAGCCGTATTGGTCAGACCTACCATACGGCAGGTTGGCCTGCGACTACTGGAGTCGTCATCTCCGTCTGATTCAATGCGCGATTCCGGCGACTCCTCACCTGGTGTTCGACACATACGTTCGTCTGTTACTAAGCGAATAAACGTTACTTCGGTGTGTGCCTAAGTCGGTTCAAATTATTGCCGAGCGAAAAACCGGGTGTTAGCATTTTGAATATCCCGATCACGAAGGCCGATACCCGCTAGTAGGTCACGACTCCAAACCAACCTACAGCCTAAATTCTGTCCGGAGGAGTTTTCAAGGCATGATCGTCCGCTATCGCGCACCACTAAGCGGCCAACCGTTGAAGATCGGAAGCGATGGCAACCTCTATGACACTCGAGGGCAACTGGCGTTTGAGGGTCACGAAGGCTCCTACGATTTCGTGGTGGATGAGCCGTCGCGCAAGGAACGCGCCTTCTACGAGTCTACCTATGCGGACGGTGGCTGGTGGGGCAGCAACGAATCCCTGGATGTAACCGACTACGAGAAGATGTGGAAGGTTGTGCCCGGCGCGCGGGAATACCTGAAAAGTGTTGGCGACCTGAAGGGTAAGAAAATACTCCTGATCGGCAATGGCACCTCCGTGAAAGAGTTCATGTTCGTCGGGCGGGGAGCCCAAGTTACGTTCACAGACCTTTCCTTCCAAGGCGTGCTGTATGCGAAGGTGCGATACCGGACGTCGAAGCTGGGCGGCGAGCGGCCCAACGATTGCGAGTTTCACGCCGTCAACGCTTATCACCTCCCGTTCGAGGACGAGACCTTCGACGTCATTTGCGCGGACGCAGTCGTCCACCACATGGATGATCTCAAGACTCTGCTCTCAGGCATAAAGCGATGCCTGAAGCCGGGGGGGATCTGCCGTTTCCTCGACACTGCCTACTCCCCTTTCTGGCAATGGGCGAAGTATGGCATGTTGCGGGCGCTCAGGGAGCGTGTTCACGACGAGATCGGCATTTCGCCTGAGGATCGCAAAGCCACCGAGCGCGGCGGATATATCGAGGGAGACCTTGAGCAATTTAGGACGGAGCTTGGATTCAAGCGTCTCCACTACCACCGGGTCGCGCTGTTGGACTACCTGCTCTGGCGAGCCCGCTGCAAGCTCGACAGGCCCTGGGTGCTAGTTTTTCGTCCGCTGATTCGCGCTCTCGACTGGATCATCAGCAAGACCCCCATCATGCGGAAGCATGGTGTGGTTCTGGTCTTCGGCTTCGATAAGTAGCGTACTCTCCAAACAGACTCAAGATTGCCTTGTCGCAGCGCACCCGCTCATCCCCAATTTTTACGAGTAGTGGTGCGAAGCGGTATCCTCTGGTCGAGGCGAGTGAGCGTGCTTCTCTCGGAGCCAGCATCCGAGCACAACTAGCTCGCCGGCAACGAAGGTCGTTCCAAAGATGGTTTTGTTGTACCGGGCTAGCCAGTTGGGCAGGTAGATGTCAAAATTGTCGGCGCGGTCGGCAGTGTAGCGCGCAGCCCAGTCGGTCAGCGGGCATCTGCCACGATTCACCGCCAGCACTCCGCATTCCAGCACAACTGCTATGGTCAGGATCGCAGCCCAGCGGAAACGGCGCAATACACCTGCTACTGGCAGAACGACGATGCTCCCGGCAAGAATCGCCCAAATCACAGTATGCAGGAGCTTGATCGCGATCAGCATTCGGGATGATTCCGTTGGCGTGACGGCGGCCTACACCATGACAAAATGGAGGCCCCGGGCGGAGTCGAACCGCCGACCAACGGTTTAGGAAACCGCTGCTCTGTCCATCTGAGCTACGGGGCCGTCCGAGCGGCAGGCTATGCCGTGAATCGCTCGACTCCTCAGTTTACAATGACGGATGGTTTGGAGGGGTGCCGTGTCCTTCGCGTTTCTTACGAAGGGCGGGTCCATGCGCAGGCTTTGACCGGCTCAGGTTTCGTCCACGCCGATGCGCGCCGGCTCCAGCTTGGGCGCAAGCAGGTGAATCGCCAGTACGGCGACCAGATACGCTGAGCCCGCCCAGACGAACGGAACGGTGTAGCGGCCTGTCCACTGCAGGAAATAGGCCACCACCTTGGCGATGAGCATGCCGCCGATCGCGCCTGCCATTCCGCCGATGCCGACCACCGAGGCTACCGCGCGCCCCGGAAACATGTCCGACGGCAGGGTGAAGAGATTGCTGGAAAAGCCCTGGTGCGCGGCCGTGGCCAGCCCAAGCAGCAGAACTGCTCCCCAGAGCGAGGCCACCATCGGCGCAAACACGATCGGGATTACGCAGACGGCGCAAATCAGCAAGGCCGTCTTGCGCGCCGCGTTGACGGATTTCCCGTGATGGATCATCGTCGACGACAGCCATCCTCCAGCCACGCTGCCGACATCAGCCATCACGTAGATTGCGACGATAGGCAGGCCAATCTGGAGCAAGTTCAATCCATGCCGACGTTGTAAGAAGTCAGGAATCCAGAACAGATAGAACCACCAGATAGGATCGGTAATGAACTTTCCCAGCGCGAAGGCCCAAGTCTGGCGATGCGGCAGCAACTTCACCCACGGGATCTTGCTCTGAGACTCGGGCCGATCGCTGCGAATATATCGCAGTTCAGCCGCAGAGAGGCTAGGGTGCTCTTCTGGCTTGCGATAAATCGCCATCCAGATTCCCACCCAGACGAAGCCCAAGCCGCCGATCACATAGAAAGCCCAGCGCCAGCCCCAATGGATCGTAATCCAGGGCACCACCAGCGGCGTAATGATCGCGCCTACGTTGGTTCCGGCGTTGAAGATTCCCGTGGCCAGAGCGCGCTCTTTTCTGGGGAACCACTCCGCCGTGGCTTTGATGCTGGCCGGAAACACGCCGGCCTCGCCGAATCCCAGGCCGAACCGCGCTCCCAGAAAACCTGTGAAGGACGTGGCCATGCCATGCCCAATGGTGGCGAGGCTCCAGCCGGTCATGGCCAGCGCGTAGCCCAGGCGGGTTCCCGTCCAGTCGATCAGGCGGCCGACCAGCAGCATACCCAGGGCGTACGCAGCCTGGAAGGTAAACACCAGATTGCCGTAGTCGATTTCGCTCCAGCCCAGGTCGTGCTGCAAGGTGGTCTTCAACACGCCGATTACCTGGCGATCGACATAATTTTTTGTCGTTCCGAACAGAAGCAGGGCGCAGATCACCCAGCGAAAATGGCCGATGGCCTGACCGATGGGGCTAGGAGTGACAGAAACCGAAGGCTCGGAGACGGGCTCTGGATCCATGATTGAGTTAAGGCGCCTTCATACTACAGGTGCGCGTCTCGCCAGTCACGCGCAGGCGAGACGCCGGCGCTACACGGTCGCCTTATTGATTTACGCCGCTGGCCAGGAACCCGCCGTCCACTGCCAGCAGGTGGCCGGTCACAAAGCTGGCCGAATCGGAGGCCAGAAAAATTGCGGCCCCTACCAACTCCTCCAGCTTGCCAAAGCGCTGCATGGGGGTGCGCAACAGAAATTCCTTGCCTCGTCCGGTACCATCGAGCAGCGCTGAATTCAGCTCGGTACGAAAGACGCCGGGAGCCAGCGCGTTCACGCAAATACCATACCGCGCCCACTCCACGGCCAATGATTTGGTCAAGGACGCCACCCCCGCCTTGCTGGCAGCGTAGGCAGCAACCTCATAGAGACCTACGAACGAGGACAGCGACGCAATATTGATGATCCGTCCATACTTTCGTTCGATCATCTTGCGCCCGAAGATCTGGCAGGCGCGCAGGGTGCCGTTCAGATTGGTTTCTAGAATGCTGTCCCACTCGCTTTGCGGTTGATCGATGATCGGGCTGCGGCTGGTAATGCCGGCGCAGTTTACCAGAATGTCAACGTGGTCAAACTCCGCGCAGATAGCGTCATGCAGGGCTTGGAGACTGGCTCGGTCGGTAACGTCGCTGGCGACGGCCAGCGACTTGCGGCCCAGTTTCTGCACTTCGCAGGCCACCGATTCCACCAACTCGGCTCGCCGTCCGGTGGGAACCACGTTGGCGCCGGCTTGGGCCAAGCCCAGCGTCAGCGTGAGGCCGATGCCGGATGTTCCGCCAATCACTACGGCTGTTTTTGAAGATAGGTCAAGTGCGGGATATCCCATGAAGACAGGTGTCCTTAGGAAACTTCTTTAGAAACTGATGATACCAGTTTGTCGAGAGACAAGCCGGAAGGGTCCCGGCGACGGGACCGAGTCTTGTCAGGGTTGCCGGCCGAAGCCTATACCCGGCGGGTCTGCTTCCCGCCGGGTATAGAACCCGATCACCGGAGGATTCGTCCTTCTCAGTAAAACACTTTGAAACCCAGCTGAATGATGCGCGAGTCAGCCGAGGTGCCGTTGGTATTGTTTGCTGTACCCACCGTTTGTCGAATGCTGCCAAAGGCGGCGTTGCTCTGGGTCACGTTGGGATCGGCCAGTTGCGCGTGGTTGAAGAGGTTGAAGAACTCGCCCCGCAACTGCATGCTGAAGTTCTCATGCGATTTCCAGGGATAGATGTTCTTGATGAGCCCCATGTCAACCTGCCAGTGCGAAGGTCCACGGAAGGTGTTCTTTCCCGCGTTTCCATAGGTTCCCAGCGCCGGCTTTGCGAACAGCGAAGTATCGAGCCAAGCCACGCAGTGCGCGACCGTGCTCGGACAGCCCTTGCGGTTGGCCTCCGGCGCGATCTGGCCGAATTGGCTCGAGGTTCCGATGAAGTCGGCGCGGTCGTTCCCCAGGCCACTATTGGATTGGTCGACCCCAGCCAGAATGGTCATGGGATCGCCGGTGGTGTAGTTGTAGATACCCGTCCACTGCCAACCACCTACGATCGATTTGACGAAACCGTTCGATCCCGTCATGCGTGGGAGGTCCCACACATAGGAGGCTACGAAGCGATGGGTATGGTCGAAATCCGAGAGCCCGGTCTCGAAGGCATTTTGCCGGGGATCGTAGAACGACATACCCGACCCCTTGCTCGAGCCTACGTCCGTGATACCGCCGCCGCTGGCCAAACCGTATTCCATGGCTTTGGAATAGGTGTAATTGGCCAACACGGTGATGTTCTTGAGCACTCCGGGGGCGCCGGCTGAGGGCCGCTTCTCCAAGCTAAGCTGCAATGCGTTGTAATTGGAAGCGCCACTGTTGCGGTTCTCAATGATGTCGCTGAAGGGTTGGAAGGGACGGCTCACGTCCTTTCCATTGTTCGGGCTGCCTGCGACATAGACTCGGGGATTCAAATCGATGTCCTGGCGGAGGTGCGTGCCGCGAAGTCCGACATACGAGCCCCGGAATACCATGTCAGACCGCAACTGCCGCTCGACGGTAACGTTCCAGTCGTAGGTAACAGGGGTGGTCCATTTCGCTCCCGGTTGCAATCCAAATACGCTAACAACTGCTGGGAACGCGACGTTCTTGGGCACTGTGCTCAAGACGAACCGTTGCGGAAAACCCGCAGTAAAGCTGGGGAAGTTGACCAGCGGATTTTCCAGGGGACCGGTATGGGCCTCGTCTGGATCGATACGCAGGCTGAACGGGGCCACGATGGCTGCGTCGTTGAGGAACAGGCCGGGCAGTCGGGAGTAATAGAAGGTGCCGCCGCCCCCCCGGATTACTGTCTTGCCGCTGCCGGTAACGTCCCACGCAAATCCGACGCGCGGGGCAAAGTTGTTGTAATCGCCGGTCTGGCCGGTGGCCGGAACGGTGATGCCGTTATAGGAGTCGCCGACGAAGAACAGGCCGGCAGGCGCGGAGGGGATGACCGTCGAGTGCACCCCAGCGGTGTATGCATCGGGGCGGAATTGTTGGATGCGTCCGTAGATTTCTTTCATTGGGCTCTGCGGCTCCCAACGGAGACCCAGATCCAACGTCAAGTGGGGCAGGACTCTCCACTTATCCTCGGCGTAGAGCCCGAGAACATTTTGCCGCGAATCCGAAAAATCTCCCGATGTCTGGCTGAATGCGTGTATGTGTCCGAGCACAAAGCTGGCCGCGGCCAGACCGGTCGTGTCATCGCTGAGAGTGAAGCTGCCATTTTCCAGATCGGTGTTGCGGATGTTGGACTGATCTTTTTCGATATCGCCGCCGAAGCCGAAGGTGTGCTTGCCATGGCTCCACGTGACCTGGTCGCGAATGTTTGCCGTGTTGCGGATAAACTTGGCATCATTGAAGGTGCCTACGGTAAAGAACCCGTTGACGACGAAGTTGCGAATACCACCCTGCGCCTTGGGCAGTTGGAACATGTTGGAGCCGAAGTCGGTCATCTGCGGAACTTGGCCACCCTGGCCCCGATCCGAGGCCGCACGCACGATGTCCACGACCAGATTGTTCACCAAGGTCGGTGTGGGAACCCACGTATAGCCCACGGCGTAATTCTGGGTCTTCACCGTGGAGCCCGCGCCGACCGTCAACAAGTCTTTGCCGTCATAAGGCGGCGCGTGGACATACTTATCGATATAGAACCGGAAGAACAGCCGATCCTGCTGCCGGACCACTTGATCGAAGCGGCCGACATATTCGTCGAAATTCTGGTTGTTGGGAGTTGCAAAGGTAACGCTGCCATCCGGCCCAGCCTGGGCAATGGGTAGGAGCTTGGCGAAATTCAGCGCTACTGGGCTGATCGGCCCGATGTGGGAGTAATCCGCAAACGGCAGTCCAGTGGTGGGATCCTTGATGACCACAGCCTTCTTCTTCGGATTGGCGGGACTATTCGGGTCTAGATACGCGGAGAAGTCTCCCATCAGATTGGCTGCGGTAGGAACAATGGCGTTGGTCGCGTTGTTCGAGGTCCGCACCCGCGTCCCCTGGTAGCCAAAGAAAATGAAAGTCTTGTCTTTAATGATCGGTCCTCCAACGGTCGCGCCGTATTGATTTCTCTTCAACGGGTCGACCGTGTTGGCAAAATAGTTGCGCGCATTGAAGACCCGGTTGCGGATGAATTCGAAGCCGTCTCCGTGCCAACTATTGGTGCCCCCTTTCGTGACCACGTTCACCACCGCGCCGGCATTGGCTCCGTACTGCGCGTCGAAACTGTTGGTCTGCACGCTGAACTCCTGCAGCGCGTCGGGGAAGGGGAAGGGGTTGTTGGTGTTGCTCATCAAATCCTGGTTGTTGGCGCCATCCAGGTTATAGGCGATCTGGTCCGGACGCGCGCCGTTAACCGAGATCGATTCAGCGCCGGGAACCTGCTTGGTATCACCCTGGGTGGCGCCGTGGCCGTTGGCAACGTTCGCGCCGGGAACCAGGAGGGTCAGGTCAGCCGCGTTCCTTCCGTTCAAGGGAAGGTTGATGACGCGGGATTGCTCGATCACCTGGTCGAGCACCGGAGTCACCGTATTCACCTGCACGCTGGACGCTTCCACGGTGATCTGCTGGTTGGTCTGGCCCAGTTCGAGGTGAACGTCCATATCGCGCAACTGGTCGGCCAGGAGGGTGAGGTCCTGGACGGAAACCTTGAAGCCCTTGGCCTCGACCGCAACGTTATATGCAGCCGGCGGAAGAGTGGGGACGTTGAAATGCCCGCTCTCGTTGGTGGTCACAACCCGCTTAATTCCTGTGTTCTTGTTGGTCACAGTTACCTGAGCGCCGGCGACTACTGCGCTCGAGGGATCGGATACGGTCCCGGTGATGGCAGCGTTTCCGCCGCCTTGAGGGAAGGCGTAAACCACAAGCAGAAAAAGCGTTGATACGATCAGGATGCAGACCCGTTTCATAAAGCCTCCAGCGTCGCTTTTTTAGGAACTCACAAACATCTCAGACTTCTCCGGCATGGCTGGCGCCCCGTCAGATTCACTGAAAGAACTTCCCACCACACCAAAATGTCTTTGCAGCACCAGGGCCGCCGTACCACGCAGGCGGGCCACACCAGGATCGGCGGCCGGACGGATACGCGGCGGCTTGCCGACTAAAACGCTGGCAGCAACCTCAGCTTCGATAATCGGGCCAAAGCGCTGCCACAGACGGGTGAATTCCCCGGCTACAACAATCTCTTCCGGAGCCAATCCGGCAACGATCATCCGCATCCCGCTGCCGAGGGCATGCGCCATTCGGTCCAGGGACCGCAGCGCTAACGCGTCGCCTGATTCAGCCAAGGCCAGCAAATCCTGGAAGCTCAGGCCGTCCGACGCTTGGCCCGACTCGTGGTAGTAGCGCAAGGCCGCGCGATTGGACGCGTAAACTTCCCAGCAACCCCGGCCTCCACAGGTACAAGGCGGTCCGTTGGGATCGAGCGCGACATGGCCGAATTCGCCCGCCATTCCGCTGTGTCCCTGGGCCAGCCGGCCGTTCATGAAGATGCCCGTGCCAACGCCGTCAGAAACCGTGACTACGACGAAATCGCGCATTTTATCTGCATGGCCGAACCAGACTTCCGACAGAGCACAGGCGTTAGCCGCGTTCTCCAGTTCCACGCGCATCCCGGTGGCCCGCTCGATGGGCCCTTTCAGATCGAATTGCGGCCATTTGATTTTGGGGAAGAGTTTGGGGAAGAAAACAACGCGCTGCGTGGTTTGGTCAAAGCGGCCGGACAAACTGATTCCCACGCCCTCGAAGAGCAAGTCGGGATGCGCGTCCATCAACTTCCGAAATCTGGTGGCCAGGTTTTCAGCGGCGATTCGCGGGTCGGCGGGCGTTGGCATTCTTTCCTGCGAGAGAAAGCGCCCATTGACGTCGGCGATGGCAACCGTCGTCAGGCTTGGCCGGAGGTCAGCGACCAGGATAGCGCGCCGCTCGTTGAGCCGCAGGAAGGTTGGCCGCCGTCCGCGCGGCAGGCGTCCTGTGGGACCGTTGACGACCCACTTCTCGCGAATGAGCTGTTCTGTGATCAGCGAAACTGTGCTGCGCTGCAGGCCCGACACCCGGGCTAGATCGGCGCGTGAGATAGGCTGCCGCCGCCGGATCAAGTTCAGCACCACGCCGCGATTGATATGCCTCGCGGTTTCGCTTGATGCCACCTGCGTGTTGGTGAAATCAATCCGACGCATTTAGTTGTCCACACGAACTATATACCCGGTTTCCAGACTCCCCGCGAGGCGGGTCTGCAACCCAGCTTTCAGTTTCTGCACTTTCTTGCTTGGAGAACCTGCGGCCACGCCCCTATTAATTTGTGGCGCGAACTATATATGTCGATCGAATGATCGTTGTCAAGCAAGAAACTCCAATAGATGTTCAAGGCGGAATCGCAACGGTAAAATTTGCGTTTTGTAGAAACGCACGCCAAGTTAAGGATTTTTACGTTAGGCCGCGGAAAAGGAGCGTGATCTCAGATACGAAAGCGCGTGATCCGGCTCACTCACCGCTGAGATGACGTGAGACCGGCCGGAAGAATCTCAACATAGTCGAGCGGCGCCTTCTCTTCGCCATCCGGAATGCCTTCGATGCGGATCACGTCGCCGGGACGGAGTGCCAGACCTGGAATCCGTCGCCGAGTTGAGGAATCGCCCCCCGGCTTCGGCGCTGGCAGATGATCGTCGGCAATCCATTCGTCGACAACCTGATCGCCCACAAGAACCCGGAACTTGGATTCGCCGTTGTTCTGGTCGAAGTACTCGACGTCAAGTTCGTACCATCCTGGGGCGCGATCAAACTTGAAGGACGCGGCACAGCTCTGGGCCGCTGTACACGCGATCCCTTTGCCGCCGGATGCGTTTTCCCACGGAGTAATGTCGATTGGCGTGTAGCCTTGCAACTGCATCGCTTCCGCTTCGATGCGGTTTGGATGATGTCCCGCGCGTCCCTTGGCGTCGGGAATACCCGAGAGTCTTAAGAAGTAATTGCAGATGGCGTCGCGCCAAACGATGGCATGTCCCGCCTGGTATTGCAGGCGGGACAGTATGTCAGCATAGCGGTCCTCATCCACGTGGTGCTCCAGCGATTTCCACTGTTGGACGAGTTCTTGCGCCCGCGTCGCTCCCTCATAGTGCGAATCGTAGAAGTATTGGATGACGGTTTTACCCGAATGCAGAACGTAGGTGTAAGGCACGTGATGGAAAAACAGCAGCAGTTCGTCGGGAGTAGATGAGAGCGATTCGTACATCTTGGCTACGGGCGCGGGATATTGTCCGATGTAACCGGTGCCGGTAGCTACCGTGCGGTCCATTCCGATTCCCAGGTGGTCGGCGCGATGCCACTGGCCCCAGCCGTTTTCTTCCGAGGACTCGATCCCCGGGCCGTAGTGAACTCCGATAATGTTGGTCAGAGTCTGTGCACCCAAGGGCCCGGTATAGCTTTCGTAGATACTCCACGAAGCGGCCTCCATGGCGGTAATGGTCTGCACCACGAGAGGATCGTTGCCGAAAGTCAGGCGGGTCCACTCCTCGGCGATGCCGGCGGCGCTTTGATTGGGGTCCCACGCAAGCCGGCCGAAGCCGTAGAGATTCGCCATAGCCAACGGATGGGCGAGCCAGTTCTCATCGAGTCCGACATTGGCCACTCCGACGAAGCCGCCGGTCGGCCGATGGAAGGTCTTCCCGGAGACGATGTCTTTCACTGGCGTGCTGCCGCCGTTCGCGTGCAGGTCGAAGTCCAGCGCCAGTTTCCACATGCTGGGGAGGAAACACAAATGCCGCTGCTGGCCGGTGTACTCCTGGGTGATTTGCAGCTCGATGGCTTCGTTGGTGTGCTGCAATCCAGCGAACAGTGGAGAGACCGGCTCTCTGGCCTGGAAATCGATCGGCCCGTGCTTGATCTGCACGATGACGTTGTCGTCGAACTTGCCGTCGAGAGGGTGAAAAATGTCGTAGGCTGCGCGGGCGCGGTCATTCGTGGCGACACGCCAATCCAAATGATGGTTATAGACAAATGCGCGGTATAAAAGAACCCCGCCGTGGGGCTTGAGCGCGCGAGCGATCACGTTGGCAGCATCTGCGGGAGTGCGGCCGTAGCTGGCCGGGCCCGGCTGTCCTTCGGAGTCGGCCTTCACCACGAATCCGCCGAAGTCGGGGATCTGGCGATAAACTTCATCCAGCTTTTTTCGCCACCAGTCCGCAACCCGCGGATCCAGCGGATCAAATGTGTCCAGGCCGCCGATCACTTTGGGGAAATCGACGCCGACGGAGAGCACAAGCTGCACTCCCCAGGGGCGGAAGCTGTCGGCAATGCGGGATAGCTGCGGCAGGAAGCTGGTTTCAAGAATCTTCGGGTCCGCGTTCACGTTGTTGATCGAACATCCGTTGATCCCGATGGACGCGAGCAGGCGGGCGTATTCGGCAGCGCGGGTCAGGTCCTCGCGGACCGTGCCGTTGTCGAAAAAGATGGAGCGGCCGGCGTATCCGCGTTCGACGCGGCCGTCGAGATTGTCCCACTGGTTCACCCAGCGCAGGCGGTTATAGGGCTGTTGGGTTTCGTCGAGATTAGTGACAGTCTGGTTTTGCGCGATCTTGCTCAGCCAGGCAAACACGCCATAGAGAACCCCGCGGCCTGTGGTCGCGGTGATGATGGTGCACTGGAATCCATGAACGCGGCCAGTGGTCAGTAGAAAGCCGTCTTCTGCCAGCTTGTCGCGCAGGTGCAGCGCGGGAGCGGCGGCCTTTACTTCGTCGAGCGTCCCCAAAATGATCGATGCTTCTTGCGACAGTCCTTTTTCAGCGCGCAGGGTCCGTCCGAGCATACCGTCGATGCCGCGAACCAGTTCGCTTTGCGCGGTTCTGAGGATTGCGGAATCGCCCAACACAACGACGCTGGCCGGCAACGCGTCGTACTTCTGGCGTGCGCTCCCCTCCACCGGAATGTAACGCAGCCATCCGTCACGACCGGTTGTGGCATTGACTTGGAGGTTGGCGAACAGCAGGGCGGCAAGCAGCGCGAGGTGCAGGTAAGGTCTCATCAGATCGCTGGACGCGGAGTAATGGTCCGGCACGACAATTTAGCACGAGGCGGAAGTTTGCGGCTCGGCCGCCGCCTGAGCCGCAGCGAAGCTACGTCTCTACTGGAAGGTTGGTTTCGGGGGAGGGCGCCAGCTCCAACTCCAGATACTGGCGGGCGTTGTGAAAACAGATATTGCGAACCATGGTCCCGATGAGCTGTTCGTCATTGGGAAGCTCGCCATTTTCCACATCGCGGCCGAGCAGATCGCAGAGCACCCGGCGGAAATATTCGTGCCGAGGGAATGACATGAGCGACCGCGAGTCGGTGAGCATGCCGATGAATCGCGACAGAAGGCCGGTATTGGAGAGCGCGTTGAGCTGCCATTCGATGCCGTCTTTCTGGTCGAGAAACCACCATGCGCTACCGAACTGGATTTTCCCGGCGATGACTCCATCGTGAAAACTTCCGATGGCTGTCGATACCACGTAGTTGTCGTTAGGATTCGAGTTGTAGATCACCATCTTCGGAAGAGCGCCTTCTTGATCGAGCTGGTCGAGGTAGGAGCAAAGTCGAGCTGCGTGGCTCCAATCGCCGACGCAGTCGAACCCGGTGTCCGGACCCAATTGCCGCACCCGGCGAGTGTTGACGTGACGTAAAGCTCCCAGATGCACTTGCTTGGTCCAGCCTTTTTCCGCGTCCAAGCGGCCAAAGAACAGCATCAGATACGAAGCAAACCGCTCCTGCTCTTCGCCGGATGCGGCCTTGCCCGCCCGCGCGCCGGCGAAAATCTGCTCCGCCTGAGCTTCGCTGCACGGAGTCGCGTGGAACTGCGCCAGTCCATGATCGGAGAGCCTGCCTCCGCAGGCGTGAAAATAATCGTGACGCTGCTTGAGCGCGTCCAGGAAATTGCGGAAGGAAGCTACTTCTATCTTGCTCGCTTCTGCCAACCGATTGACCCAGGCATTGAATGCTTCGGGCAAGTACACCAGCAGCGCCGGGTCGGGACGGAATGTGGGATAAATCCTGAACCCCGGGTCGGAAGCATTGAGAGCCCGGTGCGCGGCCAGATCCTCGCACGGATCGTTGACCGTACACACCACCCGCACCTGAAATTTTCTGAGGATGCCTTGCGCCGTGAAGTCTTCCCTGCTCAGCTGGGAGTTGGCGCGGTCCCAGACGAAGTTGGCGCTGCTTTCATCCAGCAACTCGTCGATCCCGAAATATCGTTTCAATTCGAGATGGGTCCAGTGATACAGCGGGTTGCGCAAGGTGAAGGGAACCGTCCGCGCCCAGGCCAGAAATTTATCGTAGGGCGGGGTATCCCCCGTGATGAGATGCTCGGGGACGCCGTTGGCCCGGAGCGCCCGCCATTTGTAATGGTCTCCTTCCAGCCAGATCTCAAACAGGTTGCGGAACCGGCGGTCGGCTGCGATGTCTTCGGCTGACAAATGAGCGTGATAGTCCAAAATCGGTTCTGCCTCGGCGTAGCCGTGATATAGACGGCGACTGGTCTCGCAGTGCAGCAGAAAATCATCATGGATGAATTCCATCGATTGCTCCAAGCCTGCATCTTACAACAGGATGGACGGGCATCTCACGGGCGCCAGTTCCCACGAGGAAACCAAGGGATCAAGGGAGTGGCGAACTGGAATGCAGCGGCCGTGAGCTGTGAAGGACAACGGCGATCATCGGAACGAACAGCTTTCTCTGGATCGTCCACTGCATGCCCTCCAGTTTCGTTGCCGCCGCCGGTTTGTACTGGCCTGTCTACATCCTTAGTTTGTAGGCCGGATTAGCCGCCGAGGTGCCGTCGATCTTGACTGGCTTTACACCGCTGTCGCTAACCGAGAAGTCGCTGGCTTTGATAAAACCAATGGCGCCCGGTGACCCGGCTACCGTATTTTTTACTCCCTCCGCGTTAGCGACCTCTCTCGGGGGCGTGGCGTACTTGCCGGTAAATGCCGCCTGCAGAAAATACTTGCTGAAGTCAGCTTCGTTCATGCCGCAAACCGTTTTTAAGAAGGCGGAGCGTTCGGGCGCACCCGCGGCCACCATAGCCGAAATCACCGTGTGGCCCGACCCCCAGCGGGTTCTGTCGGACAACCAGAGCTTCTTCAGTTCGCTCATGCTCAGATTGCCCACCGGGTTCGCGCTATTGACGATTACTACGATGGGTTCGCCGCCTGCCTGGGCGGTGCGGCTCATCGTCAAAGATAGCGCAAGAGTCACGGTCACGGCTGCGATCAACGCGAGGCTCTTGTACTTTTTCATCGCAGCTCTCCCTCAGAAAGTAAACGCAAGCTGTGAGTCGAGGCCATTGCTGCTGGGCCGGCCTCGAACCGCCAAGCGGTCATATTGCAGCTTGAAGGCGGTATGCTCGGTGAAGTCGTAACGCACCCCGAAAGACGCTCCATTTCGGCGCCCTACGACGGGACCGTCGGCGGGATCCCCATAGATTGGTTCGTCCACTCCCGCGTTGATGTACTGATAGCGAAAGTACGGCCGGTACGATCCGAACCTTCGCGAGAGTTGCGTGTAAAAAGCTGGGGTGTGGAAAATCCCAGGTGCGCCGGTTCTGCTGCCCCTATGACGCACCAGCATAGCTTCATTGAGGAATTCATAGCGCGAGTTGACGTAGATCACGTGGACCGTGGAGATTAATTCCGGGTGGTTGATTGAATCCGCGAAGGTGATGTAGTCGTGATACATGGAAAATCCGACTTGCAGGCCGGACATCCAATCCGGGCGCGCAAACAAGGCGATATTGACGGATTTTCCGTTGTTGATGTCATGGGCGTTCTGCGCGGGTTCGGCGCCGAGCAGATGATCGCGGCCATTGCCTACTTCGAAAACATAGTTCAGCTCGAGCTTTCCGGAAGGAATCCGTCCGCCGGTCGTGGCGCCCACCTCTTGCAGAGGCAGGAAGCCTCCCTCATCGTCGAAGGCATACATGAAGGGACGCCCAATGGCAGTCTGAAACCACTCGCCCTGGTGGAAGGCGGTGTTGTAGTAGCCAATTGAGGTGTGAAAGCGCCCGATGCCGAAGGTGAAATAGTCGTTCTGCCGGTACTGGATCAGCAGCCGCTCAACATCGGGAGTGATGCTGTTGTCATCTTGGGGAACAAAAAGAACCTCCGCCAGGGCCGATACCTTGTCCGAGAGGCGGGTGGTCATAAACAAATCGAGAGAGCCGATCTCGAATGTATTAGTGCTGGGTTTCAGATCACTGGCTTCATAGCCGACGTCGCCAAAGACGTTGAATTTCAGCCGGTCTGCGACCACGTTCACGGGTGGCCTATCGACTACGGGAACCGGCCCGGGCGCAGCCGAGGGTTCAGGTGTGGGCGCAGGCTTTTCCTGGAGCTGTTTGACTTGCGCTTCCAGCTGGCTGATACGTTTCAGTAACTGCTGGTTGATTGCATCCTGCGCCGCTGGGGGCGTAGAACTCTGCTGCGCTGAGGCGGGAATCGCCAGCACCCCCCAAAAGACCAAACCAATCGGCAAAAGTATTCTTGCAGCAGATCTCTCTGGCGTCTTTGGCATGTCGCATCTCCCGGTAATGAAGGGACTCCGACCAAAAGCGAAGCTGAGATGGTCCTGTCTCTATTGTCGGCAGAGTGACGGCAGTCCCTTAGCACAAGACGTCCGGCAATAAAGGAATCGGAGCGATTACGGAGAGACGGTCTAGCGGGAGGACATGAACTGCAGTTTCAGGCAGGAAGCTGTTCCCACCGGCATTTTCACTCCGGGAATTCTTCAGTCTTCGAGCGATCGTGCGCTTGCAGACGCAAATACGCCATATACAGCACCACCGCTAAGTTCGCTACCAGCAGGGAAATATGTAGAAAGTTGGCCCGGCGCATGATTTCGTGGATTTCCAACGGAAGGTATAAAGCACCCGAGATCAAGGCAATCCACTCCGCCCAGGCTCGGGCCTTCCAGAGGCCGTAAGCCTCCACGAAACGAAGGCTTGAATAGGCCGTGGCAAAACCCGCGAAAGTCCACAGTTTCTTGTCAGTGACATGATTCGCGGAGCGCATCAGAAGGCGGGCCAGGCGATGATCGGGGCTGATGTGCAGCAGCCGCAACAGGTTTTCGGCGAGTTCCGAGGTGTCGCGGTGCAGCAAAAGAAGAACGCCCAATCCCGCCGCTAGAACGACTAACCCCTTGCTTAGCTCGAACGAAGCCACGGCACGTAGTACTTTGACCTGCCCGCTCTCTCCGCGCAAACTGAGGGCGGCTCGTAATTCGGGATGCGTCTTCATTTGGAAGTTAGGCGCCGTGCGTACCTTCGAGGTCATTCTATCGGTCAATGCCCGCATGCCGTGGGCCATCCTGACAAGCTACTGGCGCGCGCTGGCTCGCAACTCGGCCACAATTTCTCCCGCCGCCTTCCGTGCGTTTTCATTTTGGGAAACGTCGAACGAGATCGCCCCCACCCGAGCGTGCCCGCCTCCCCCATAGCGTTCGCAGATCTTGGCCAGGTTTACCAGATGGTCCGATTTCGCCCAAGGATTGGAACCCACCGAAACCTTTACCCGAAAAGTGCTTTTGCTTAGACCAACGCTGTAAACCGACTCGGGATGAAGGTAATACGGAACAAACTTGTTGTAACCCTCGAGGTCTAAATCGGTGATATCGAAGTAGATGGTGCCATCTTTCGATTCTGTCCGATCTTTCAGAATTTGTATCGACTTCTGATGCCGCTCCAGGAGCGCTGGCAGGACGGCGGCCACAAACGGTTCTTCCAGTATCTCTGCCAGGGGCTTCGATGCCAAAAGAGGAATGAGCCGGGGCACAAAACCATAGTCCGTGGCGGATTCGATCACCATGGTCAGCTTCATGGCCGGGGCTTGCATTTCGACCGCGGTGCGGGCATCGGGATAGAGTGCGCCGTCGATGACATCGGTCCAATGGACCAGATCGGCAACCGGTTCCGGATTGAAACCAAACCGCTGCTCGCCGATCATGGCGATGAAACTGGTGCAGGACTTGAAATCGGGATCGTAGAACTTACGGTTGCTCTGGTCGTGCTCGAAGTGCGCGGCGTCAGCCTCGGTAAGAAATGCGCTTTGGTGATGGTCGAACCACCAGGTGATTTTCGGGGAGCTGGAGTATTTGAAGTCGACGATGGCGTTCTCGTCGCCGTCGAATTGCTTTTCGTCAAACAGAGCGCCCGCGCGGTGCAGCAAGCCGGAGTATACGAAGTCCACGTCGCCGCGAATGCGCTCGCGATAAAAGCGCGAGAACAACGCAGCCGACGACGCACCATCAAAGCATCGGTCGTGATAGAACACCCGAACTTTCAAATGTCCTCCCAAGCAAGGCACTATTTGTCGGTCACGTGAAACGCGGAAACCAAAAGTCTAACAGGATGGCGATTACGGTGAGGTTCTGTCAAGCGGTGGTCCGCTTGAATGTAGAGACACAGCTTCGCGGCGTCTTGCCAGCCGCACCGTAAAACGAGAAGACAGAGGTGCTGCCGGCAAGACGTTGCGAGCAACGTCTCTACAGTAGAGTCAGAGAATACGCCAGCGCCATCAGGCGTTGGCCTGCTTCTCCGCCAGATCGCCGATGATGGGCAGTTTGAACATCTGGCCCTGGTTGGCCTTCAGCAGAAGGATGATCCAGAGAATGAATGCTCCCAGCCAGATCAGCAGATGAATCGGGAACATGATGAAAATTAGCCCCGGAATGACGTCGAGAACCAAGAACCCGATCCAGAGAACCACCATGGCGATACAGAAGAAAATCATCTGGAAAGAGTGAAAGCGGACGAACCGGCTTTTGTTGTAAGGCGGCGTCACCAGAAAGATGATCGCTGGGATTATGGTCACGTAGGCCAGCATGCCGGCCACATTGTCCGTTAGACCGCCGGCGCTGGCCCCTCCGGCTGGCGCCGTACCGCTGTGCGCCGCACACAAAGTTTGACCATCGGCGATTTGTGCTCCACACGCGCTGCAGAAAGCCATGGTATTTCCCTCCCAGGGTATTTTTGTCAGCACGAAGCGGCCCCACCACCAAAACCGGATCGCACCTGGAACCCGCCGAAAGGTAGCAGAAGCACCGCCCCGAAGGCAAACGGAATCGGGGGTTGTAGCGCCGGCGTCTCGCCGGGGCGTGGCCGCGAACCGTCTGCTGGTTCAGAAACCTCCCTGGAAACCTGCTTACCCACTCTTGCTTCGTTGAAGGGCACGGCTCGCGGGCGGGGCGCCCGCGCCACATCTCTCTGTTGGCGCGGACGTTCGCCGGCGAGACGCCGGCGCTACAATGTAAGGCCTGATGGCTTCTACCACCACTTCCCTTCCGCCTCCCCGCGCGCGTTTGCGCGTATGGCGAATCCTCGCTGTCGTCCTGGGAGTTCTGTTACTGGCCCTGGCCGGCGCCGCGTTCTGGGGCTACTCCATCGCCCGCTCAGCCCTGCCGCAGCTCGATGGAACAGTGCAGCTTGCCGGGCTCTCAGCGCCGGTCAACGTCACGCGCGATGCGCACGGCATCCCAACCATCGAAGCGACATCTTTGGAAGATCTCTTTTTCGCCCAAGGCTACGTGACCGCACAGGACCGCCTGTGGCAGATGGACGTCATCAGCCGCGCCGCGGCTGGAGACCTCGCCGAAATTCTTGGCCCCGATCTGCTGGAGCACGACCGCGCGCAACGAATCCTGTGCCTCAGGGTCGCGGCGCGTAAGGCGCTCGAGGTAGCGTCGCCACAAACCCATGCGAACTTCGAAGCTTACGCGCGGGGTGTGAACGCTTTCATCGAATCGCATCGCGACCGGCTGCCGTTGGAATTCCGCATCCTGGGTTACTCGCCGCGTACATGGGCCCCGGAAGATTCCATGTTGATCGCCGCGCAAATGGTCAAAGACCTCAGCGCCAGCCCTCGGGACGCGCTCACCCGCGAGAAAATTCTGGCCAAGTTGGGCCCGGAGCTGACTGCGGACTTGTATGTGAATTCCTCCTGGCATGATCGCCCGCCAACCGTGATGCCGCCCTCCCTCAAAGACAGCACGAACGAAGACGAAGATGAGGAGGATTACGACGATTCAGGAACCGACAATTCCGTCACCCGCCGGACGCTTCCGCCTGCGCCTTTTTCTGAGGACAACGAAACACGGGCAAACGAGGAAATGGTGGAGGGTTCGAACAACTGGGTAGTCTCAGGAGCGCACACGGTTTCCGGCAAGCCTCTGCTTTCGAACGACATGCACCTTGGGCACCAGATGCCGAACCTTTGGTATGAGGCGCACCTGCATTGCGGCGATTTCGATGTAGCAGGCGTCACTCTGCCCGGCCTCCCTTATGTCATCGTGGGACACAATCAGCGCATCGCCTGGGGCTTTACGAATGTCGGTCCGACGGTGGAAGACGCTTATATCGAGACCTTTAATCCTCAGGGCCAATACCTAACTCCCGAGGGATGGAAAACCCCGGAGCACCGGCGCGAGGTGATCCACGTAAAAGGCAAGCCGGACGTGATCGTGGATGTTGTCGTAACCCGTCATGGCCCGATTGTCAGCGAACTCTCTCCCGGCGAGACGCGCCAAATTGCGCTGCGTTGGACGCTTTATGACGGGATCCATAATCCGTTTTTTGATGTGGATTCCGCGCAGAACTGGGATCAATTTCGCCGCGCCTTCTCGCAATTCGACGCACCCGGGCAAAACGTGGTGTACGCCGACGTAGATGGCAACATCGGCTATCAGGCTACGGGAAAAGTTCCTATCCGCGCGGCGGGCGACGGCAGCCTTCCCGAAAACGGGAGCGACAACGCACACGAATGGACGGGCTACATACCCTTCGACAAACTGCCCAGCATCTTTAACCCGCCGACGGGAATACTGGCGACGGCGAATGGCCGAATCACACCCGACGACTACCCGCATTCCATCAGTGTGGAGTGGGAAGCGCCCTGGCGCACGGCGCGCATTTATCGCGTGCTGGAATCTGGCAAGAAGTTTTCCGCCGCGGATATGCTGGCTTTGCAAACCGACGTCTATTCCGATTTTGACCGGTTTTCTGCGGAGCGATTCGTGTATTCGGTCGATCATGCCAAGCAGGCGTCGGCTCGCGCCCAGGCAGCGGCGGAAATTTTGCGCGGATGGGATGGCCGCATGACGGCAGGCTCGGCCGCTCCCACGCTGGCTTTTCGCGCCCGCGAGGAACTGATGCGCCTGCTGCTGGAGCCCAAACTGGGCCCGTTGCCGAGTGATGTAAAGCAAGCCGCCGCCGGCCTCAACTGGAAGAGCTATCGCTGGCAACAGCAGTCGGTGTGGCTGGAGAACGTTCTGCTGCATCAACCGAAGCGATGGCTGCCCGACGCCTATCCGAACTATGACGAACTGTTAACCGCAGCTGTCGAGGCTGCCGTAAGCGATCACCGCGCGCCAAAGGATCTGAATTCGTGGAACTGGGGAGCGTTTCATCCGCTGGAAATCCAGCATCCGATCTTCGGTAAAATTCCGCTGCTCCGGCATTGGGCCGGCCCGGGCGTGAAGGAGCAATCCGGCAGCGTGTTCACGGTGAAAGCCGTCAGCCGCGACCACGGGCCGTCCGAGCGCTTGACGGTTGACCTTGCAGACCTCGACCAATCGACGCTCAATCTCGTGACCGGGGAGGCTGGTAACTTTTTCAGCCCTTACTACATGGACCAGTGGAATGCCTGGTATGGGGGATCGACTTTCACTTTGCCGTTCTCGAAAGCGGCGGTCCAGGCCTCGCGCGTGCATGAACTGACGCTGGAACCCGGGAAATAAGTAAGAAGGTGCCCTGGGAGCCTCAAGCGACGAACTGCTAAGGCCCATGGGGCTGGGAACCGGAGGTTGAAGCTAGCTAGGGCTGCCCGCCCTTATTCCACCGTGGCTTGAAGTTGGAATTTGCGAGCCACTCGACGGGAACGATCATCGATCCGATCGCGGCATCCATATGCTTGAAGTCGAGATGCGCGACGTCGTCGCTGGGCTGGTGATAGTCCTTGTGCAAACCATAGCTGGAGACGGTCTGCGCCACCACGCCCTTTTTCGCCAGAACAAAATTATCAGACCGGGCGAAGAAGTTCTCCTCGGGATGGGGATCCGGGACCAGCTTCGCGCCATGGGCCGCCAGTGTGGGGCCAAGGTTGGAGCGATCCCAGCCCGTAAGCCAGACTGTGTCGGCCCTTACTTTTGAGTCAGCGCGGCCAATCATCTCAAATTCCAGATTGGCGGCGATCTCCGACAGCGGAACCGGGGGATGCGCGCGAAAATAGGTCGAGCCCAGACCACCGCTCTCTTCACTCCCGAACAGCGCGAAAATTACGGTGCGCCGGGGACGGCGCTGCGCTCCCAGAGCCCGCGCCAGTTCGAGCACGGCTGTCGTGCCGGAAGCATCATCGTCCGCGCCGTTGTAGATGTTATCACCGTGGACAGGAGCGCCGATGCCCAGGTGATCCAGATGCGCAGAAAGCAGGATCGCTTCGTGCCGCAAGCTTGCATCCCGGCCGCGCAGAAGGCCGACTGCGTTCCAGGTGAAGGTCTTTTCTTCGGTCGATGGAGCTTCAAATTTGATGGTAGTTCCGTCGTCCAGTTGCTGCAGCGCCTTGACCGCATCCGAACTCAATCGCAAGAGGTTGAATCCTGTAAGACCTCCGCTTTCGGCTTGCAACTGATCGGGCAGCTTCGGGAGTGGCTTATCTCCCGCCTGGAAGTCCGCAGTCTTGCCTCCGGCGACCAGGGCGGCCACGCGCCTGCACTGGCCGCGGCAAGGGCGGTCCGGCGGATCGCAGCCGCGTTCGGCCCGGTGATCAGCAAGATCGCACCCGGGGCAGTTTTCTGGTCGGATGAATGCTCTGCGTCGAGCTTTTGCAGTGGGCCGGAAAACTCTGAGCGGGTAAGAAAGTTCGTCAAGAAATCTTTGCCCCAGGTCAGGGTAATTACCGCGCCGGCGGACGGGGTAATCTGAAGCGTCGGGGGCGAAGTTAATAACTTCTTTACCAGCGGCACGGTCTGAATGTAACCTCCGCCGTCACCTGCAGGATCAATGCCGTAGGCGCGGAGTTGCGCTGCAATGTAGGTCGCGGCGACTTGTTCATCGTGTGTGCCGCTGCCTCGCCCTTGCAGCGCGTCAGAGGCCAGGAATTCCTCGTGCGCCCGGATGCAAGCTGAGCAGACTGCGGGCAGAGGAACTCTAGTCGGATGTGCAACGGGCTTTGGCGGGACAGCACCCTGCGCGAGAGCCATAGAAGAAAATAAAGCTGTGAAGAGGATTGGAGGCAGGGTAAGGAACTGGCTTCTCATATCTTCCTGCAGTACCAGACTTACGAACGGAGGCCACAGGGGACACAGAGGAACTTAATCACGTGTCCCTAATCGATGGTCTTAATGTCCACCAACTGGCCGACCAGGGTAATTTGCGTGCTTTGCAGCGCGTCGGTCGTAGTGTCGTAAATAAACAAGGTTCCGTTCTGACAGACGTAGACCACGTTGCGTGTGGCAATCGGCTGGATTCCGGTGGCGTCGCCAACCTGCGGCGGAACGACCACTTTGGAATTTGTGGTGTTGTAAATCGAGAGGCAACCGCGAATTTCGCTGGAATTACTGATATTCGTGCAACTGCTGGCGCCGATGAAAAGCTGGCTGTTCGCGCCCATCTCCATGCGGTGGTGGTAACCGTCGCTGATGATGGCCGATTTCGTAACCGCCCTCGTACCCAGGTCCACCACGCTCACCACTCCGCAAAGCGGGGCAGCGGTGGCGGTAGTTGACCCCGCGCAACTGGTGCCGGGAGGCGTGCCGGCGACATAAAACGTGTTGGCGCTGAGTATGCCGTACGTGGCTCCTCCGGGCACTGGAATCGTGATGCCCGCAGTATTGGTATTCAGGTCAACTATCGTAATGCCCGCCGTCGTCCCACCACATTCGGGTCCGCAATTGAAGACATAAGCGGTGTTGTCATCGCTGCTGAAAATGGCCCAGGAGGGATGGTCAAAGCAACAGATAGGAATCAGCGGACTGCTGTTGGTTCCAATCAAACTCGGAGTAATCGCAGTGACCGTGTTGGAGCCTTCCCCAAAAGCCAGAATCCGGTTGCCGTTGTGGCTGCCCACAACATAGCGTGCGCCCGGGACCGGGAGCGAGGCGTTGATGCCGCCGACGGTGAAGTTCATGACCTCCACCACCCCGGGCTGGCCTCCGGTCACCGAGGCCGTCGGGACCGCAGCATAGCCCGTGGCGTCGTCGCTCGCGACCACCATACTTTCCGTAGCAGCCGGCAGCTGGATGGCAGTTTGTGAGGGGGTTTCTGTCGCGTTCTGTACGGCTGCAACCGCATTGTTCGAAGGGCTAAGCACCAGCGTGAGCTTCTTATCGGCGGAAAGCACCATCAGGCCGGCATCCGGAACCGCGGTAAGGCCCACGTTGCTCAACACCAGCTTGTCCTGGGTAACATCCACGATATTGAGAACTGGGGAAAACGACCCGGTGCCGCTGGGCAACAGGGCATTGGAGACGAACGCCCGCACCACCGCCTTGGTGACCACGTCCGAGGGCAGGGCGTTGTAATTGTTCGAACAGGATAGGAGGCTCAAGACAAGTACGACCAGGCCGCCAATTGCCGCGACCGTCCCAGCCTTCCTCAAATGTAGTTTTCGCAAGCCTATTCTTATCAAGCTTTTTATCAAGCTTCTTATCAAAACCAGGACTCCGAAGAGCATGAGGGACAGAGAGTTGGATGCAAAAGACGGGATTATAACAGAGCTGCCGGAGCAGAATTTTGCCCCCTTGTGCCGCAAGACCCATCCGATACACTAAGGGAACCTGCCAAAATTCGCCGACCTCTTGTATTCTCAAGAAACATGGCTGCCGATTTACTCGACCGACTGAAAACGTCCTCCGTTTTGTGCGATGGCGCGATGGGAACGCTGCTATACGCCAAAGGGATTTTTATCAATCAAAGCTACGACGAGCTGAACCTGACACAGCCTGACCTGATTCGTGGCGCCCATCACGAGTACCTGCAGGCAGGCGCGGAGATCATCGAAACCAACACCTTTGGCGGCAACAGCTTCCGGTTGGCTCGCCACGGTACCTCGGAGCGGGTCCATGCCATCAACGTGGCGGGCGCCCAACTGGCGCGGGAAGCCGCCAAGAGCTTCGATGTGTGGGTCGGTGGCGCCGTGGGTCCGCTGGGAATCCGCATCGAGCCGCTGGGCAAGACCTCATTCGCCGAAGCCCGCGCCGCCTTCCGCGAGCAAATCGCCGCCCTGGTCGAGGGGGGTGTGGACTTAATCATCCTCGAGACCTTCGGATACATCGAAGAACTCCACCAGGCCATGCTGGCCTTCCGCGACGTGGGCGCGAAGATTCCTCTGATCGCCCAGGTCACCATGGATGAAGACGGAAACTGCCTGGATGGCTCCACCCCGGAGAGCTTCGCGCCGTGGCTGGAGGAGTGGGGCGCCGACGTGATCGGTTGCAACTGCAGTGTGGGCCCGGTCGCCATGCTGGATGCGCTCGAGCGTTTGCGCGCCGTCACTTCCCTGCCCCTGGCCGCGCAGCCGAACGCCGGAATTCCGCGCTCGGTCGAGGGCCGCAATATTTATCTTTGTTCGCCGGAGTATATGGCGAGTTACGCTCGCAAATTCGTCGCTGCCGGAGTGCGTTTGGTGGGCGGCTGCTGCGGCACCACGCCGGATCACATCCGGGTGATGAAATCCGCGCTGCGGGCGAGCGAGGCGCGAGCCAAGACCGCGAGCAAGCGAGTGCAAGGCGAAGCCGCGCCCGTCGCGGCGCCGGCGCTGCCCATCGAGAAACGGTCCCGCCTGGGAGCCAAGCTCGCCGCCGGCGAGTTTGTCACCATGGTCGAGATCGTTCCCCCCAAGGGCACCGACATTCGGAAGGAAATGGAAGGCGCGCGCTTCCTGAAGTCGATGGGCGTGGACGCCATTAACATTCCAGACAGCCCGCGAGCTTCGGCTCGCATGAGCAATCAGGCGCTCTCTCTGCTGGTGCAGCAGCAGATAGAAATTGAAGCCGTCCTGCACTACACCTGCCGCGATCGCAACGTTCTGGGCATTCAGTCCGACTTGCTGGGTGCGGCGGCAACCGGCATTCACAATCTGATCTGCATCACCGGCGATCCGCCTAAGATGGGCAACTACCCCGACGCCACGGCGGTCTTTGACGTGGATGCAATTGGCCTGGTCAACATTGTGCATAACCTGAACCGCGGCCTCGATATCGGAGGCAACCCCATCGGCCTGGGCACGCCGTTCGTGATCGGCGTGGGCGCCAACCCGGGCGTAAGTAATCTAGACGAGGAAATCCGCCGCTTCGAATACAAGGTGGAAGCGGGCGCGGAGTACGCGGTTACGCAGCCGGTGTTTGATTTGTCACTGCTGGAAAATTTCCTACGCCGGATTGAGCATCACCGTATTCCGGTTGTGGCCGGAATCTGGCCCCTGGTGAGCCTGCGCAATGCGGAGTTCATGAAGAACGAACTGCGTGTGTCGGTGCCGGATTCGATCTTGCAGAGAATGTCCCGCGCTAAGAGCCCGGAAGCGGCCCGCGAGGAAGGCATAGCCATCGCCCGCGAGATGCTGACTGCAGTGCGCGGCATGGTCCAAGGGGCACAGGTTAGCGCACCCCAGGGACGGTATGCCTCAGCGGTCGATGTGCTGGAGGCGCTCGGAACCTCGGCGCGTACTACTTCGACGACAACTGCCTGAAATCGGTCGTGAGATGCACAAGCCATCGCGCCCACACAACCAGTCCATATCCCCTATGCGTTGTCATTCCGAGCGCAGCGAGGAATCTGCTTTCTTTTTCCGCCGGCAAACGGTAGGCACCTAGTCGTTATCGGAGAAAGAACCAGCACGAACTCTCGATGGACGGCCGAAGGCGGCCGTCCCTACGTTAGCCGCTACCCCCCGGCAAGAACGGCCCCTGTGTTGGCAAGGGATCAGGCGGCCGATTGGGCGGCGGAGCCGGTCCGGAAGCCGTAGGCGGCGTAGAAGAATCCGGATCTTCCCCGGGCCGCCGCAACGTGGGAGCGCCCGCCGGTCGCCCTTGAGATTCGTCCTCCTTCTTGGCTACCTTCTGTTCGAGTTCAATTTCCTTATCCACCCGAACAACGCGTTCGCCCGTTACCTTCATGGTCTCGACCCGCACTACTTCATCGCCAACCATGCGCACAAACTCAACGTCCTGCGGAGGATCGCCGTAGATCCATTCTTCGTACTCGGTATCCCCATCTTTCTCTCGAACTTTCTTAGGAGGCCGGCCAAGCGCATGAAGCACCATATCGCGGTCCATCCCCACCAACACGTGATGATGTTGTATGGCTTCCTTGGCTTTGGGCGGAATGGTGTCCAGGTATGCCTCCTCAGCGCTTTTGGCCTCGAAGTTGAACACCGGGCTCAGTAAGTCTTTCAGCTGTTTCGGACTCAAGTCGGGGATGTAGTGGTCGAATACCAGGTCTACGAAAGAGCCCCGCGCGTTGGCGCTGGTATCGCTGGGAGTGATTGGAACCGTCCCGCCGCTGCCGCCCACGCCCGCCTCGATATGCTGATACCACTTCTTCTTGTGCACGGGACCGCCGTTGATTTCGAAGTGGATGCGGTCATTCTTGATCTGGACTGCGGTAATAAGCGCGGAGTCTCCGGCTTTGGCCGAGGGCCCCCACATCGCCATGAGCTGCTCCAACTCCACGCCGTTGGGGGTGACGTTTCCATCCTTGAGCGTGAGGCCCCGCGTTCCCATGGGAAAGGACGTGCGGATGTACACCACTTCCGTGGTGAAGGTACGGATGATATCCATTCGGGTTTGCACTGACATGTGAGGTGGCGGAGCCTTCTCGTCGTCGGAGCTAGCCCGCGGCACACACAGGAAGATCAGAGAGAGGAAAACAACGGAAAGGTAACGTGGCTTCATGGGACACCCAAGCCGAAACTGATCTCGATTATAGCGCCGTTTGGGCGGATGACGAGAAGCACCTTTCTTTGCGACCTTGGCGTTGTGCTTTGCGTCCTTTGCGGTTTAGAGCTTCTTGCACTATCCACCGCGAACAATCTTAAACCGCAAAGGACGCAAAGAAAATCCGCGAAGGACGCGAAGGCAGACGTTCAAGAAAACATAAGACACTAGTGGCCATCGCAGGCCGCCGGAAGGTCATGTCCTGATGATCCTTCCCACGCTGGTTCCCCAGCGATTCTTACGTTGACGCCGGATATAAGTTGCCGCAGACTCAAATCATCGCTCACTTCAGCCGCTTCGGCGGGCAATTTTCGAACTCTGGCGATTTAATGGGCCCAATATGTTGCATTCCCCCAATCCCCCTCGGTCATCCTCACCGGTTCCGGGATCGCTCCTTGGATCACAACCATTCTTGCCGCTCCGCACCTCAGTTACACAGGTGCCTTCGCTCGAAGAAAGCGATGCCGACGCCATTCTCGGCTCTCTACGCGGCGCGGTGAACACGGGCGCCTCCGAACTCGGACCCATTCTTACCGCGATCACGGAAGCCGCCCAGACCCTGACCGGCGCCAGCGGCGTGGCTTTGGCGCTGCGGCGCGACGGGGTCGTGGTGTGCTGTGCGCGCAGCGGCGATGCCCCTGAGATCGGCGCGCGCCTGAGTGAAGACTCGGGAATTTCGGGCGAATGCCTGCGCACCGGCAAGGCTCTGCGCTGCGACGACACGCAGAAGGACTATCGCGTAAATCCAGAAGCCTGCCGCCAGATGAACTTGCGCTCCATCGCTGTCATGCCCTTGCGTGGAAGACAGGGAACGGTCGGGATTCTGGAGGCATTTTCCACCCATGCCTACGCGTTTTCTGAAGATCTCACGAGATTACTGGAGCGGCTGGCGGAACTCGCAGAAGCCGCCCAGCTCACTGCGCCCGCCCCACGAGAGCCGCGCACGGAAGTGAAGAGTCGAGCGGCTGCACCCGCACTTACTGCTCCCGCTGCCAGCGTTACATCTCTCGACGACAGCACACAAGCTTTGGCACGACTCGCCGGCCAGTGGCAAGCTGAAGAAAGAGACACCAGCCGCTACGTGAGGATCGGCGTCGCCGCCGCGCTGTTGGCAGTGGTATCGCTCGTCGGCTGGCGCACGCTGGCAAACTCGCAGAACCCGGTGGCTGCGGAAGTACGGACCGCGCCCCCTGCGATCTCTCCAGCCGGGGATTCCGCGTCCGCGCCCTCGGCAGAAGTGGTAGTGAAACCCGATGCGGGCCTCCGGCCGTCGAATCCGGTTTCTGCGGATGTCGTATCCAAGTCTGACGCGGAGACTGAAACTCTGGATCAAGTCGAGATCATCCCCGACGTGGTCAGGCGTGTAAATCGTCCGTTGCGAACTAGCTCAACGCCAACCTCACCAGCCTCTTCTACGGATCGGGAGAACCTTCCGGTTGCGGCCAGTTCCGCCAGCCCCGTAGTCGAGGAACCCAAAGTGGAAGCACCCCAGGCTGCGGCGCCGACCACGGACGCCGCGAGTCTCGGGAATTTGGTGGCGCCTCCTGCCAGCCTGCCGAAGTTCGCGCCGGTTTCTCAGGGAGTGACGCAGGGAGTTGTGGAACACAAAGTGAACCCGACTTATCCTTCGCAAGCGCTGGCCATGGGAATCGAAGGCTCGGTAATCCTGGACGCCACCATCGGCGAGGATGGGAAGGTGCGAGACTTGAAAGTACTAGATGGCCATCCCCTGTTGGCCCGGGCCGCAGTGGATGCAGTCAAGCAATGGCGCTATCGCCCCTACATGCTGAATGGCAAGCCGATCACTATGCAGGAGCAGATCACGGTCAGCTTCAGGCCGTAGACGGCGTCCACCACTCCTCCCGTCGGCCCCTTCCTTTTGTCATGCTGAGCCAGCGCAGCACAGCTCCGGCGCCGTCGAAGCACCCCTACCCGCAGTACTGGAGACAGTAGCGATCCTTCGACTGCGTTGTTCCTGCGCATTCGCGCAGTAACAACTGCGCTCCGGATGACACACAAAGTCAGGACGACAGAGAGAATGTTCTACGAGATATTCAGCGCCCGCTTAATCGTTCCGCGCTCTTTCTGGATTTTCTGCTGCAGAAGGGTAATGGCGTAGATCAACTGCTCCGGCCGCGGAGGGCAGCCGGGGACGTACACATCGACGGGAATAACCTGGTTCACGCTTTGCACCAGCGCGTAGTTCTGGAACACGCCGCCCGAAGTCGCGCAGGCGCCCATCGAAATTACCCACTTCGGCTCCGGCATCTGCTCCCACAGTTGGCGAATGACGGGAGCCATTTTGTTCGACACGCGCCCGGCAATAATCATCAGATCAGACTGCCGAGGCGAGGGCCGGAACACCTCCGCCCCAAAGCGCGCAATATCAAAGCGCGACGCCCCCATGGACATCATTTCAATGGCGCAGCAGGCCAAGCCGAAAGTCATCGGCCAGATGGAATTCTTGCGCATCCAGTTGACGGCGTTGTCCAATGTAGTTAGGACAAGACCTTCCGGCGTGGGATTGCCGAGGTTCAGGTCTTTGGCGACGCGCTTGCCGTCTTCCGTGGAAACGTAGCTGCCGAAGTTAAGGTCTTGGGCCATCGTTCAACTATTTTAGACCACGAAGCTAACGAATGACAGCGGGTAGTAACGCTCCGCTTTGACTGATCTGGGCCTTTGCGGCTTGGCGTTTTGAGCGGGCTACAAAACCAGAAGCCTTTAACCGTAAAGTTCAGAAGGAAACGCTGGCCTGAGTCAGCGGCTCCTCAGCCGGACTTCTTACGGGTTCAGCACAATCTTCCCGAACATCTGACTCTTTTCCATGTACTCATGCGCCGCGCGAACTTCGCTCAGCGGAAACGCGCGGTCCACGACTGGCCTAAGCTTGCCGCTGAAGACATGCTTCAACACTTGGTGCAACTCTCCCATCGTCCCCATGTAGGAGCCAAGCAGCGAAAACTGGCGCGCAAACAGAAACCGCAAATCGATCGCAACCTGTGGACCGGTCGTCGCGCCGCAAGTCACCAGCGTCGCTCCCGGTTTCATCGATTTCAGGCTCTCCTCCCAAGTCGCGGCGCCCACGTGCTCCATGACGATGTCCACGCCTTCTTTGTTAGTCAGCTTTTTCACTTCTGCGGAAATCTTCTGCTGGTAGTGATCGATGACATGGTCGGCGCCCAGTTCGCGTGCTCTTTCCATCTTGCGCGGATCGCCGGCAGTAGCGATCACCGTGGCGTTGAAGAGCTTTGCGACCTGAATACCCGCAATTCCTACTCCCGAATTTGCTCCCAAAACAAGCACCGTTTGCCCTGGACGAATTCCGGCCCGACTCACCAGCATGTGCCAGGCCGTAGTGAATACCAGAGGAACGCTGGCCGCCTGATTGAAATCTAGACTGTCGGGAAGGGGGATCACGATAGCCGGCGGCACCGCGATGAGTTCGCAATAGCCGCCGTCCACAGCGTTGCCGAGACAAGTAAATTCTGGGCACAGGTTCTGCCGTCCTGATACGCACCGGGCGCAGCGATTGCAGAAATGCATTGGCGCCAGCAGCACCCGCTGGCCAGGCTTGAATCCCGTAACATATTCGCCGGTTTCAACCACCTCTCCCGCAATGTCGCTGCCGAGAATATGCGGCAGAGGCACTCCAGGAATTCCCTTCCGCACCCAAATGTCGAGATGGTTCAGAGCGCAGGCTTTCACCCGCACGAGTACTTGATCCTTGCGCGGAATGGGATCGGGAACATCTTCGTAGCGGAGTACTTCGGGTCCGCCGAACTCGTGAATGCGGACAGCTTTCATGGGGACGCTCCTGCGGAATCAAGCTAGCACAACAGTCTGCGCGGGAGAAGCCGCCTTCAGCCGTCCGCGGAGCGACCTATGGTCACGCGCAAAAGCCCCGGAGTGATGATCCGGGGGCTCTTGCTTTGTCGAACAGTCGTTGGCTGCCTTGGGTCCCTGGACGAAAGCGTCCAAGCGACTTCCTCTCAGAACGTGAACTTCACCGCCAACTGCACCTGCCGCGGATCGCCTACGCCCGCCCGCAGGAACCCGTCAAAGTTAAACAGCGCGGGTGTGCTCAGCGGATTCACGTTGTTCTGGCTGTTGAAGGTGTTGAACATTTCCAGCGTGGGAATCACCGCATAGCGGTCGCCAAACTTTACGGGACGAGCAATGCGCCAGTCAAAAGAAGTGTAGGCATTGTCCTTCCACGCCGAGTTACGTTTGCAATTCCCGGTGCAATTTAAAGGCGTGATGGGTTCCGGCGTGTGCGCCTGCAAGCGCACATCCAGGTTGAATCCCGCCGGCAGCTGCCCGTAGCCGAAGAGGTTGAACTTGTGACGTTCGTCGCGATCGGAGAAGTTGTAGTTCAGTGCGGGATCGCTCGGCACCAGCCGCCGGTCCGTGAAGGGATCGCGCTCGTTGGAGTCGTCGTCTACATCCTCAGAGAGCACATAGTTCCATTCCATCTGGAAACGGCGGCTGAATCGCTTCCTCATGCCCACTGTAAGACCGCGGTAAAGCGAGTGCGCCGTACTTGAGGTAACAAACAAGTCGCCGATGTCGGGATTGTAGTGCCCAGGTTGCACGAAAGTCCCGTTGATGAAATAGCCGCCTACGTTGGCGTTGATGAAATTTGTCAGGTGAACCGCCTTCGACCAGTTGAGATCGAGGTATGCGGTCCAGTCGGTGAAAACCTGCTGCTCGTAGCCAAAGTCCGCCGAGTAAATGCGCGGGTTGGCGTAGTTGCGGTCAAACACTTTCACGCCGGTGCCGCAAGGGAACGGATTCACAGGTGGTCCGGCGCAGGACGAATTGCCCGGGACGACTGGAAACGCATTCGGCCAGGTCGGCCCGCTGCCGAAAGCCGATATCGCGAATATCGTGCTTTGCTGCACGCCGTTGGTGGTGATCGATCCAACTTGCGAAAGCATATTCTGACGCGCGTTGTAGATGCCCCAACTGGCCCGCAACACTGACTTCTGATTGTTCAGTACGTCCCAGGCCAACCCAATGCGAGGCTGGAATTCTTTTTTCTGGCTATGCAGCGTTCCGTCTGAGGGAAACAGTGGATCGTGTAGATAGACGCCGAACGCCGTCTGTGCCGGAGGAGTGATGACCTTGGGGAAAATTTGCGCTTCCCAGCGCAACCCGTAATTCAGCGTGAGGTTGGGCAGGATTTGCCATTTGTCCTGCGCGAACAGCGCGTAATCCTCGTTCTTGATGTCGGAGGCACCCGGCGGAATCTTGATCAGACCGGTTGGCACGCCGTCCTGCAAGTAGAAGATGAGCGGCCCGCCGACGCTGCTGCCCCCCGCGCAGGTCTGATTGAAGCCCGCTCCTTGTGTGATCCAACCTGTGAACGCGCCGGTGGCATCGAGGCACTCTCCCGTCGTCGGCCCGAATCCGTTGGCGGCGTTGGGGGAGGCGTACCGCAGGAAGCCATCCACGCTGTCGAACAGGTACCGGCCGGTAAAGAATCCCCGAAACGTTTGCGAATTATCGGTATGTAGCCACTCGCCACCAAATTTGAAGTTGTGACTGCCGCTCACGATCGAAAAGTTATCGCGCGCCTGAGTGCGCCAAATGGTCTCATCCACGTTCGGTTCGAGGAAGAAGGGACTGCCGACGCGGAAAGTGGTAGCAAATCCCATGGCTGTATCCGCCGGGATGTTCGAAGGCGTAGCCGAGCGCGGCCTCAGTTCGCGCTGGTAGCTGAAGTGCGCTTCGTTGAGCTTGGTGTTCGAAACCGTGGTGTAGAGGTTGGAGTTGATCACGTTGATCTTCGCCGGCCCCTCGATTCCGTTCGCCGAGGTTCCGTAGGTCGGAACATCGAAAGTCTGGTTGGTGTTCTTGGAGTAATCGAAGTTGTAGGAAACTCCAAATTGGTTCTTCGGAGTCAGATTCCAATCGAAGCGGCCTAGTGCCGCTGTATTGCGAATAGGATGCTTCACCGGTTGGCCGTCGTCCTGCTTCACGCTGGTTTTAAGGAAGCTAAGCAGCGCCACGCGCTGGCACTCCACGCTGTTGTTGATCGCGGCGTCGTCCACACCAGCCACCGGATTGGCTACCGCACAAGCCGGACCCAACGGAGCGCTCAAGTTGTCGCGGGTGAGGTTAGCGATAATCTGCTCAAACGCGCCAAAGATGAACATCTTGTCTTTCACGATCGGGCCGCCAATGGTTCCACCGAATTGCTCGCGGTGAAAGTCTTTCAAGGGCTTGCCATCGGAGGTATCCGAGGCCAACGCCTCCAGCCGCTGATAGTGGAACAAGCTGCCGTGCACTTCGTTGGTGCCCGACTTGGTGACTACGTTGACCACACCGCCGGCGGTCCGCCCGAACTCGGCGTTAGCTCCGGTAGCCACGACCTGGAACTCTTTCACCGCATCGAGGGTGATATCGATGGCCGCCCGCTGCCCGCCCAGTTGCTCGCCAAAAAATCCGTTGTTGTAGTCGCCGCCGTCCAGGCTGATGTTGTTGAACACGCCCCGCTGCCCGTTGAAGGTGATCTCATCGCCGTCCGGCCCCTGCACCACGCTCACGCCAGGAGTAAGCGTAAGCAGATCCTCGAACTTCCTGCCCAGGATGGGAGTTGTGCTCACCGTCCTTTCGTCCAAGGTGGTAGAAGACTCGGTCTCGGTCACATCCACGGGCGGAGTGGCGCTGACCACCACGCGCTCTCCCGTGGCCGAAACCTTCATGGTGAAATTCACCATGGAGGCCTGGCCCACGGTGAGTTCGAGATTTTCCTGGACCACGGTGGCAAAGCCGGATTGCGTCGCCGTCACCGTGTAGTGGCCGGGTGGCAAGAGCAGAAAAACGAAGCGCCCGTTCGCGTCCGTAGTTTGTGTCTTTACGAAATTGGTGTCGACATTCTTGGCTTCGACCGTAGCGCCGGTTATGACCGCGCCCGACTGATCCATGGTCGTGCCTTGAATGACGCCGCTGGTAATTTGAGTCTGGGCGGCAACAAACGCCGCGAAACTCAGAAGTGAAATCACGCAAAAGACCGCCCCGCGAAATGTTTTCATCGGTCAATCCCCTTTTGTGGACTTTCAAAGCTACCGAGCCGCACCTGTGGTTGATGCCGAGAACTTCACGGTTCTCCCGCTGCACTGCGGGTAGCGTCTTAACGAGCGTCAAGACAGTACCCAATCCCGAGCTTGCTGGAAATTGGGCGCTATTATAGACAACCGTTGCAGGGATGCAACAAAAAAACTCAGGTGCTGGACGCCGTAGCGCCGGCATTCCCTTCGACCTTGCTCAGAGGTTGTGAGTTTTTGGAGGTGCGTCCATCTGTCGTGCTGAGAGGTGTGGCTTTCTTGCCGGCACTGTGCCATCTGTCATGTTGAGCGGAGCCGGAGTGAGCGGAGCGAGCGCCGGCGTAGTCGAAACATCCCTACTGCAGGGTTAGTGCCGGGGGGTAGAGATTCCTCCGCCATCGCTATCGCTCAGGGTCGGAATGATCGAGAAGAAGTCGCGGAGAACGCAGAGAAAAACAAAGCTGAAACGTTACCGAAAAGTAGGGAGCAGTTTCGGGCCTTAGCGATTCAGACGGTCGAGCGCTTCCTGGGCACGCGAGAATCCCTTCGCCATAGCCAGGGCAGCGCGATATTCCTGGGCGGCGTCCTGTTTGTCGCCTTGTTTTTCGAGGACGGTTCCTAGCAGGTAATGAGCCTTGAACGCCGGAGCCTCTTCCACCGTGGTATTCGACAGGTAGCGTTTCAGCAGTTGAATGGCTCGGGGGAAATTGCGTCCGGCGCGGATAAGAGTCTCCGCGCCTTCCATCAGGACTTCGGGCTGTTTCATCTCGGCCGAGGCCGCGCGATTGATGGCGTCTTCCATCTCATCGTAGCGTTCCATGTGGCGGTAGAAAAAAGCCAGGTTGATCCATGCATTCGCGCTGCCGTGGCTGGATTCGACCGCGGCCCGGTACTCTTTTTCCGCAGTGAGGTCGTCGTGCCGTTTCTGAGCGATACGGGCGAGCACCCAGTGGGCTTTAGCGGGATCGAGCTTGGAAAGCGTCTGCGCCTCAGCTTCCGCCTTGTCGCGTCCGCCGCCCACGATTCCCGGAGCTTCGAGATAGAACTCAGCTAAGTCGGTGAGCGCGGGAACATCGTTTGGGCTCAAACGAACCGCTGCTTCAAACTCGGACCGCACCTTTCCCGCCAGCCCCGCCGCGGCAAAGAAATTGGAATTGTCCGCTTTCTCCCCATAGATGCGTCCCAGCCAAAGGTGATAGCGGCTGTTACCAGGCTCCAGCGCCACGGCCTTCTCACAGGCGGAAACTCCCCGGTCCCAGCTTCCCAGCGTGAAATAGGAGCGGCAGAGCAGATTGTAAGATGCGGCATCACTGGGGTTGCTCTTGATCCTGGCCTGCAGCGCTGCGATGGCGCTATCCACGCGTCCGGCCGCCAGCAGTTCTTCGGCTGACTGCTCAGCCACACTGACACGCGCAAGCAGCATAAGCAGAATCAGGGAAAACAGGCTCCGCATCGCAGGCATGGTCAGTGGACGACCTTCACTGGTAAGCCATCGCGCAAAGGCTTGGAGTTAGTAGCCGTGAGCGCGACCAAAGTATTTTCTGGAACTCCCCCCGTTACCTCGACCTGCGTCAGGTTCGAAATCGAAGTTTGGAGAGTGCGGCGCCGCAATTCATTGTTCACGATCTGGTAGACGTAGGGCTTGCTGTCGTCGAGCCGGACGGCCTCGCGGGGGAGCGTTAGGACGTCGCGGTGTTCAGCGGTAACGATGGTGACTCCGACGTTGATGTTGGGCAGCAGTTTGAAGTCATGGTTGTCCACCACGCAGGTGGTTTCTCCCACATTGCGGCTGCCGTGCAGTTTCACCGTTGCCGGAATCGTGCTGACAGTGCCGTTCCATACCCGGCCAGGGACTGCATCCCAGGTTACTTCGATGGTCTGACCGGGCGCCAGCCTGCCCACGTCGGGCTCGTCCACGAAGGCGCGGACCAGGACTTTGGAGAAGTCGGCCTCCTGCAGCACCAAATCGCCAGGATTCACGTAGGCTCCGAGATGGACGGGAAGCGAATACACCACGCCGTCGAACGGCGCCCGGATGCTCAACTGGTTCAGAACATCCTCGGCGGCGGCGTATGCGGCTTGGGCTTCGGTAGTCTGAGCTTCCACGCGCGCGATCTCCTGCGGCGAATAGCGGTTCTTTTGCTTCTGCTCCAGCAGCTTGAGGTCAGCAGAAAGGCGCGCCACTTGATTCTGGGCTTCGATCACTTCTCCCGCGGAAGCCGCGCCCTCCTGCTGCAAACGTTGCAGGGACTCCAGGTTTCGCTGCGCCGCGTCGCGCGAGGTGCGGGTCTTGACGAGATCCGATTCCAGCGTCAGGGTTTCTTCGCGGCTGCCACCACTCTGAATCTCACTGCTGCCGGCCTGGGCGGCGCGTATCTGCGAGAGTGCCCGCGCAGCTTGGCTTCGGGCATCGGCATCGTCGAGCTGCACCAGCAGTTGGCCTCTCCGGACGTGATCGCCTTCTTTCACCAGAATGCGTTTTACCGTGGTGCCAACGGGCGCGTGCGCTTCGAAATTGCGCAAAGGCTCCACCTTGCCGTTGGTGGAAACCACGCTGCGGATAGTGCCCCGTTCGACCGACGCGGCTTGCACCGGCACGGCGTCACCGCTGGACAAGACTGACCTAAGCAACATGATCGCAGCCACGATCCCAATTGCCCAAACCAGCCAGCGGTTCCTCGCGAAAAATCCGTTTTGATTGCCCACCCGAGCCATTTGTTAGCTGGACGCTAATGTATCACCCACTGCTTTATGTGGGGTGAATAACGTCCTTAACCAATTAGATGCAAGTCGCTGCCCAGGAATCGCTTGTTATGTTCGACGCGCCTGCTGGTTAGAATAGATGTATGCCCAAAAAGCCCCGCTACACCGAAGATCACGCCAAGGCTGGTCTGGATGCGACGTTTCCTGAGATCGAGACCTGGCCGAATCAGTTTCCCGGCTACGAAATCGTGGTCGATGATCCCGAGTTCACCTCCGTCTGCCCCAAGACCGGGTTGCCGGACTTCGGCCAGATCATCATCCGCTACATGCCGAATAAGCGCTGCCTGGAGTTGAAATCGTTGAAGGAATATTTGCAGTCGTATCGGAACCTAGGAATCTTTCAGGAGAACATCGTGAACCGAGTTCTGGAAGATGTGGTGCGCTGGGCGAAGCCGGTGTGGGCGGAAGTGAAGGGGGATTTTCGCCCGCGCGGCGGGATTTCGACGGTGATCGTGGCGAAGTGGCCGAGAGCGAAGCGCTAAAGTGCGTAGTGATTTCCTTCGTGCACCTTCGTGTCCTTTGTGGTTATGGCCTTTGCCTGCTGCCGCCAAAACCGCTAACCACCAAGGACAGGAAGGTTCACGAAGGAAAATCGCCGTGGATAATTTTGATATTGAGCTGCTTTGTGGGATAAGTGTTGGTTCAGGTTCTGGCTTCTGAAGGGTTGAGTGGCTCGATGCGCTCCAATTCAGTGCACCGCTCGGACTTAACCAAACTCACTTCATACGCATTTTGCAAATTCAGCTAGAACTGTTCGGTCGTCTTGAAGAAGCGCGAGACCCGGACGGCCGTGTCCACCGTGATGCCACGCCGTTCCAGAGCAATGTCATTGATGCGGGGAGGCAGAACGTGCAGGCGTTTGGCCAGCGCGTAGGGCGTGATGCCTAGGGGTTTCAAGAATTCTTCGCGCAGTATTTCGGCGGGTTGGATTCTCCAGTTGGGCGTGGCGTGGCCTTGCGGTTGGCGGTCACGCCTGCACTATCTCATTCACCAGAAACCGGATGTTCACGGAAATTGCGTTCTGCGCTGCTCCACCAGAAAGGCAATATTTCCGATTCCGGCGGAGCGCACTGCGTCCACGACTTCCGCGACATTTCCGTACCTGGCGCGGAAGTCAGCCTTGAGGTAGACCTTTCTCTCTGGGCTGGCGTTGAGGCGCTTCTGAATCTGAGATGACAACTGTCCTGCCGTCGTTTGATCATTGCCAAAGAACACTTTTCCGTCACGGAAAATGGCAACTACCATCGCGTCTTCCCGACTTGCACCGCGCATCGTTACGGCGTGGCCGACCTTTGGTAGATCAACTCCGACACCTTGATCGAAAGGTCCCGATGCCACCATCAGAATTACCAACAGCGTCGTCGTTACTACTATCATGGCGATTGAAAACGTGGCAGTGTCCATCCCCCGAAATAGCGGCGTCGATTTTGCTTGTGACCGCATTGTTATGGTTAGACTCCGTCAGCGGCACAATGGTTCCGTGTGCAGCGGTTGGTTCCGTTAAGAACCACCGTGTTATATTCTCCCGCTAAGTGCCGCCGAAGAAACTCTATCCTCGCGCCGCGCTGGTCGTCCTGACGGCGCTGAATCTACTGAACTACATTGATCGCTCCGTGCTGTTCGCCGTTCAGCCGCTGGTGCAGGGCGAATTTCATATCAGCAAAACTCAAGTCGGGTACCTCACCAGCGCATTTCTTCTTTTCTACATGATCGCTGCGCCTTTCACCGGCCCGCTGGCCGACCGCTACTCGCGCAAGCTGATTATCATTTTTGGCGCGGTGTTCTGGAGTGGACTGACCCTGCTCACCGCGGTCACGCACACTTATACAGAACTGCTGATCCGCCATACGCTCGTCGGCATCGGCGAAGCCACGTTCGTGACCATCGCACCGACCTTCGTCGCCGATCTCTTTCCTGAGGAGCGGCGCGGCCGCATTTTGGGCATTTTCTACCTGGCCATCCCGGTAGGCACGGCCGCCGGCTATCTGCTGGGCGGAAAACTCGGTCCCGCCCACGGCTGGAGATTTCCGTTTTACGTGGCTGCGATCCCCGGCTTCCTGCTGGCTCTGGCGATGCTGTTCATTCCCGAGCCGGAGCGTGGCCGCTTCGATTCGCTGGAAGAAACCCCGCAACGCGGCACCATCTGGGGCCTGGCCCGCAATCCCGCCTTCTGGACTGCGACCCTTGGCATGGCCATGATGACCTTCGCCCTCGGCGGCCTGCAAGTCTGGATGCCAACCTTTCTTTCGACGGTCCGCGGATACACCCTGCAGTCGGCTAACGAAATGTTCGGGGCCATCATTGTAGTGGATGGAACTATTGCCTCGCTCGCCGGCGGCTGGCTGGGTGACCGCCTGTTGCGCCGCAGCCGCAGCGCTTATTACTCGGTCTCCGCTGTCAGCATGGCGCTGGGCGTTCCATTCATGATCATCGCGCTCTTCTCGAACGGACGCCTGATGCTGCCGGCGATCTGGGTAGCGGCTTTTCTCCTCTTGCTGAACACGGCGCCGCTGAATGCGGCGCTCATCAACTCGGTGGGAGCACACATTCGCGCGACCGCGCTCGCCGTCAACATTTTCTTCATCCACATCCTCGGCGACGTGCCTTCTCCCACGCTGATGGGTTACATCGCTGACCAGCGTTCACTGCAGCTTTCGTTCATCGCCCCTGTCATCGCGATGGTGCTGTCATCTGCCATACTGTTCTACGGCATGAAGTTTGCTCCCCCAGTTCGCATCGAGAGCCTGCCGGAGGACAATGTGGGAGCTTCGTCTGGATGAATCTTGTCTACTGGATTTCTGGCTTCATTCTGGCGCTAGCTTGGCTTTCCCGGGTTGTAGATGCGGCTTTGGGAGTGCCGAAGATTGCCGATGTTTCCCGTCCCGAGTGGGATCGGCAAGCCGCCCGGCAATCCGCGCGTAAGCATCATCGTTCCCGCCCGCAATGAAGAAGAGCACATTGCCCAGAGCCTTACCCAACTGCTCAATCTGGATCACGAGAGCTACGAAGTTATCGCCGTTAATGACCGCTCCACCGACCGCACCGGCAATATCATGGATGAGGTTGCAGCTCGTCCGGAAGCCCATGGCCGCCTGAGAATTCTTCACGTGGAGGCGTTGCCCGCGGGCTGGCTGGGGAAGACTCACGCCATGTGGAGCGCAGCCAACCAAGCCAGCGGCGAGTGGCTCTTGTTCACCGATGCCGATGTGCTCTTCAAGCCGGACTCGCTGCGCCGGGTTCTGGCTTACGCGGTGGCCGAAGCCGCCGACCATGTGGTGCTGTTTCCCCAGATCATCATGAAGGGCCCTGGCGAAAAGATGATGATCGCTTTCTTCCAGACTCTATTCGTCTTCGGGCATCGCCCGTGGAAGGTGGCTGATCCCAAGACGAAAGATCACATGGGAGTGGGTGCGTTCAATCTAGTGCGCCGCTCGGTGTACGACGCAGTCGGAACCTATGAGGCGTTGCGCTTTGAACTGGTCGACGACATGAAGCTGGGCAAAGTAGTGAAGAACGCCGGCTACGCACAGCGCGTGGTTTTCGGCGAGGACCTCATTTCCATTCGCTGGGCGAAGGGCGCAATGGGCGTGGTCGATAACCTTACCAAAAACTTCTTCGCCATCATGTTTTTCCAGTGGCCCCGACTGCTGGGATCTTGCCTCATGGCGGTATTCCTGAATCTCATTCCATTCATTGGCGTCTGGCTGGCACACGGCTGGGTCCGGCTCCCTTATGCCGCGGCGCTGCTGTTCATGTTCATGATCTATGTGGGAATGTCCATGAAATCTCCGATCCCTCCGTATTACTTCTTCCTTCATCCCATCAGCACGACATTGTTTATCTACACCATGCTGCGTTCGATGACCCTAACCCTAGGGCGCGGCGGGGTGGTCTGGCGGGGAACGTTCTACCCGCTGGAGGAGTTGCGGAAGGGAATGGTGTAGCCGCCGTTTGTTTTCCTCTGTGCTTCCCTGTGTACCCCTGTGGTTGATTCAGCGGAGTCATAACCACAGGGGGCACAGAGAACACAGAATGAGACGCTCCTACTCCTCGGAATCTTCCGGTATCTGAATCGGCAGCGTTGCCGGCTGCTTCTTCTTGGTCGTCGCTCTGGCAGGCTTGGCATGGCTGTATGTTCCCGCGCTATAGTGCCCCTTTTTCTCAACATCGTAATTCTTAGGCAGCGGAGGAATTCTGGCCACATCCCCTCGTAACTGCCTGAACTCACGCACGATGATTTCTGCCCGCCCGTCGTAGAGTTTGACATCTCCATGCACTTCGATGGACTTGCCTTGCAACTGCCGCACGTCCCCAATGTGCTTCAAGTCGCTGGCAAAAATCACCGCCACAAACGGGCACACGCGGCGATCCTCACAGAAATTCAGGAAGTGAACGCCTCGCATGCCTACTTCCACGCCCATCACTTTGCCTGCCACGCACTTGGTTTCGCCTACATGCTCGCCCGCCTGATAAAAGGGAATGCAATCAGCATGAGCGCAAGCAGAGGAGAGAAACGCCGAAGCCAAAAGAAAAACGACGCGAGCGGTATCCATACGAAGTCTCAGCACCAAGGAGTTCCTCCATGCCTTCTGTGGTTAGTTCCGGGGTTTGACCACAGAGGGCACAGCGGACAGGGTGAAAACACGAGCCACGCTAATTCTAGGCGGGACGAAAAGAACGCGGGGACACAAAGGCAAAAAAATCCGCGGCCCTTCCCGAAAAAGGAAGAACGCACGCCAGGCGAAGCGGCGAGTCGGGCCGCCCGCCTTAGCGCTGAGGAGAAATTCTAGTTGAATGATTTGACAGCTGCCGCCTCGTCCTCTTTCACGTCGAAGACGGTGTACAGCTTGGTGATCTGCAGCAGATCGTGCACTTTCTTGGTCAGATTGAGCAGTTTGAGGTCGCCGCCCTGTTTGCGCACCGTGGTATAGGCGCTCACCAGTTCGCCAATGCCGGAGCTGTCGATGTAGTTCACGTCACCCAGGTTAAGCAGGATCTTCTTCTGATCCTTGGACAGCAACTGGCCAATCGTATCGCGCAGAGTGACGCTGCCTTCACCCAGGGTGATGCGGCCGCTGCAATCCACGATGGTAATTCCATCGATCTGACGAGTACTGATCTTCATGCTCACGAGGAAGCCTCCTTGCCGCCCCCGGACGGTCCGTGGACGTGCTTGATCAATTTGATTTCGGTGCCGGTGTGGGACGGGCTGATTTTCACGTCGTCCATGAACGAGCGAATCAGAAAAATACCCCGGCCCGATGTTTTCAGCAGATTCTCCGCCGCCAACGGATCGGGAATCTTGCTCATATCCAATCCCCGTCCCTGATCGCGAATGGTGATCACCAGGTCGTGGTCGGTCCTTTCAAAATCCAGTTTGACTTTCTTGCCCGGATCGTAGGCATTGCCATGCAGCACGGCGTTGACTGCAGCCTCCCGCACCGCCATGGCGATGCGCATGACCTCTTCGTCATCAAAGCCGGTTTCGGCCGCAATGCGGCTGGCGGTTTGTTCGGCATTTTCGACGGTCTCCAGCGTCGAGTCCAGTGTGTAGGAGACCCGAAGTTCGGTCATGGCATGGGTTCAGCAACTAGCCAGCGGGCCCAACAGTTTCGACTGACCGGGGTTGCCCTCAGCGCGCTTGGCTAGCGTCGCGGGAAAAGCCTCCAGTCCGGCGAATTCGGTAGTTTGCCTTGACCCCGCCTAAATGTCAACGCGGTGGTGCATGTATTTTCTCCAATGGAGCTGGAAATGGCTTTGGGAACCGTGTCTACGACAGGCGCCGGACCTCAATCCCCAGACCCTACTTAGACACCGAAAGTGAGAAAAACCTTCAAACTCATCTGGATTCCCCTTGGGTACCCGAGTATTCTCAGCCCATGTCGTCGCTCGCTCTCACGGAATTGCTGGGCTCACCGGTGTTCGACACCGGCGGGGTCCAGTGCGGGCGAGTACGCGAACTGGCGCTGGCGCCGCAGGAGGATCGCGCCCGGATTTCGATGTATGTTGTCCGCACCAAAGCCGGTGACCGTCTTTTGCCTTACGTGGCTGTGGGCTCAATTGACGGCGGAATTTACGCCACCACGGCGGCTTCCAGTTGGAATCCCCTGAATGGCGGAGAAGGCCTGTTTCTGCTGGAGCGCGACCTGCTCGATCAGCAGATTATCGACGTCCACGGGCGCAAGGTGGTCCGCGTTAACGACGTAGACCTGCACCGTGAAGTGAGCAACAACCGTCCCGTGCTTCGGGTTGGCTCGGTCGACGTAGGCGTGCGAGGCGCGATTCGCCGCCTGCTGAAGGGCGTCGTGCCCATGCTGGCTCTGCGCGCCGTGCTCTCCAAGTTGCCACCGCGGCTGATCCCCTGGGAGTTCGTAGATTTAATCGAGACCGATCCGGCCCGGCGCGTAAAGCTCCGCATCTCCCACGAGCGTCTGGCCAAGCTCCATCCGGCGGACATTGCCGACATTGTTGAGGAACTGGCTCCCGCCGAGCGCGAGGCTGTCTTCCAAACCCTCGATGAAGATGTGGCTGCCGAGGCGCTTTCGGAAGTCGAGCCGAGAGTCCAAAAGTCCATTCTGGAATCTCTGGAACCAGAACGCGCCGCGGAGATCGTCGAAGAAATGGACCCCGACGCCGCCGCCGACGTACTCGCCGACCTGCCCGAAGAGCGCACCTCGGAAATTCTTCTGGAAATGGAGCCGACTGAGCGCAAGGAGATGGTGGAACTCCTCGAGTTCGGAGAGAACACCGCCGCCGGGCGCATGAATACCGAGTTCGTGTCCCTTGGGGTGAATGCCAACGCGCACGACGCTGTGGAGGCACTGCGGCATTTCGAAGGCGGCGTCGAAACTCTGAGCACGATTTATCTTGTGGATTCCCGCGGCACCCTCGCCGGCGCGGTGCCTCTGGCTAAACTAGTGCTGGCCGGGCCGGAAACTCCGTTGCTATCGCTGACCCAGGAACCTTTGATTTTTGCCAAGGTCAGCGACAAAGAAAAGGAATTCTCAGAACTTTTCGACAAGTACAATCTGCTCACCCTGCCCGTGGTGGACGAGAACCGTAAGCTAACCGGGGTGATCACCTCCGACGATGTAATCAGCCTGCTGCGGGCAAAACTGTGATTTGAAACTCAGCGGTTCTGTCATGTTGAGCGGAGCCGGAGCGAGCGTAGCGAAGCTGCGGCGCAATCGAAACATCCCTACCCGCGCGAATGGCCGATCCAATTATTCACCGTCAAAGAAGCCAACTTCCGCCTACCCAGAACTCCCGACAGCATTTATTCTGTTCCGGCGCGTCACCCGTTGCAAACATCTCCGCGAATTGTGCCCATGAAATATTTGAGACGCTGGAAGATCCAGATCCTGCTCTTCTTCTCCGTAGTCGGACCGGGATTCATTACCGCGAACGTCGACAACGATGCCGGCGGCATCTACACCTACTCCGCTGCCGGAGCGCAGTTCGGCCACATGCTGCTGTGGACGATGATTCCGATCACCATCGCGCTCATCGTGGTGCAGGAGATGTCGGCCCGCATGGGCGCGGCCACCGGCAAAGGGCTCAGCGACCTTATCCGCGAGGAGTTCGGCTTCCGCATCACCTTCTTTATGATGATCGGAATCCTGATTACCAACTTCGGCAACGTGGTCGCCGAGTTCGCCGGCATCGCCGGTAGCCTCGAACTTTTCGGGTTTTCCCGCTACGCCACTGTCCCGATTTGCGCCGTCATCGTTTGGCTGATCGTCGTCAAGGGTGAATACAAGAGCGTGGAGAAAGTTTTTCTGGCCGCTTCGTTCTTCTACGTCACTTACATCGTTGCCGGCGTGTTGGCGAAACCGGCATGGATACCCGCCCTGATCGCCACGGTGAAGCCGCCTCAAGCCCATATGTTCCGGCAGCAGGATTATCTGTTCATGGTGATCGGCGTAGTCGGCACTACGATTGCACCCTGGATGCAGTTTTATCTGCAAGCTTCCATCGTGGAGAAAGGAATAACCAAGCGCCAGTACGGTGCTTCGCGCCTCGATGTCGTCGTCGGCTGCTTCTTTACCGACCTGGTGGCGTGGTTCATTATCGTCGCCTGCGCGGCTACGCTCTACGCCCACGGATACCACAAGATTGACGACGCCAAGGATGCCGCCCAGGCCCTCCGTCCCCTGGCCGGAGATTACGCGTACATCCTTTTTGCCCTCGGCCTGTTCAATGCGTCACTGTTCGCGGCTTCGATTTTGCCGCTCTCTACGGCCTACACCGTCTGTGAGGGCTTGGGATTCGAATCGGGAGTGGATAAGAAATTCAGCGATGCTCCGGTTTTTTACTGGCTCTATACCATCCTGATCGCAGTCGGCGCCGGCGTCATCCTCATGCCTCACATCAAGCTGGTGGCGATCACGATTTTCTCGCAGGTCATCAATGGCGTGGTGCTGCCATTCGTGCTGATCTTCATGCTGCTGCTGGTCAACAAAAAGTCGCTGATGGGCGAGTACGTGAACTCGCCGTTGTTCAACGTGATCGCCTGGGCGACTACGGTCATCATGGTTGGGCTTACGGTGGCGTGGTTCTGGACGCTGCGGTCTTAGTCCCTGGCGCGCCTTACCCTGTGTCCTCTGTGCCCCCCTTGTCGTTAATCCCGGTATTCACTACCACAGGGGACACAGGGAAGCACAGAGGACTTTAGCTCAACAATTTGCCCTTGGCCAGATCCGCGACTAGCTCCAGATCGGCTTCCAGGAAGTCATACGACGGCAAATCCGCCGGCTTGGCCCACTGCACGTCGCGGAAAATCCGGTTCTCGATTTCGCCACGATATTTCCGCACCAGGAAGAATCGCAACTCCACCGCCGCACCATTGGGATAGGCATGACGAATGCGCGCCACTTCATCTCCAATGTCCGCATCGATGCCCAGTTCCTCATCGAGTTCGCGGCGCATAGCGTCGCGGGGCTGCTCCCCGGTTTCGATCTTGCCTCCGGGGAATTCCCACTTTAGCGGCATGGTCTGATGCTTCGTCCTTTGACAGACGAGCACTTTGCCATCCTGCAAGATGAGCGCTGCGACTACTCGTTTCATGCGTGCGATTTAGCTCCGATTGGACTAACGGTCAAATCGATTCGGCGGGGGGCGATACATCTTAACCCGGCAATCGGCTGTGGAAAGAGTTGGGGATGAAGCGCAGAAGCCAGCGCATGCAGGCCCTGTACCAGTGTGGGCGCGGGAGTGTTCAAAAACTCGTCGCGGATGCAGTAAATCCGGCCGTCCTTTGCAGCACGCATCTCCTCCCAGCCGCGGTCACGGACGATCTTTTCCAGCGGAACGCGGTCGCCGGCGCCACACCACGCGGCGATGATCACGTCGGGATCCTCACCAAGCACCGCGTCAGCGGAGGTCGTCGCGCCTGGAGCGCCGATAAATTCTCCTCCCGCAGCCTGAACCAGTTCCGCCACCCAGGGTTGCGAAGCGATCAGCGGCTTGCCCCATTCCTCGCAGAAAACCCGAGGGCGAGGTTGGTCCTGGGTCTGGGCACGGACGGCGTCAACTTGCTCTTGCATAGTGGCGATCACTTGTTGCCCGCGGTCCCACTCGCCCATGATCCCAGCGATAGATGCGATGTCTGTGTAGATGTCGCCCAGGGTCCTGGGCGCGAGGCCGAGGAAACGCGCGCCCGATCTCAGAATTTCGACCACGGCCTTTTCTTGATACGGTACGGCGGCGATGACTAGGTCCGGATGCGCAGCCGCGATTTCGCCGGTGGTTGCGGTCCAGGAGTCGGCGATGATCGCGCGCCCGCTATTGCTGATCTCCGGACACACATCTGCACAATATTTGGTGCATGCCACCACGTGATCAAGCCTGCCAATCGCGGCCAGAATCACGGTCGCGCTAGGCTGCAGGCAGACGACGCGCTGTGGTGTGTGATCGGCCATGAGCACGATCTTACGGGATTTCCTACGCTACCGCTCATGTAGGGACGGGTCTCTGACCCGTCCCTACACAGCCGTCCACGCTACAATCCCTCTCATGTACTCCCCGCAAGTGCTTGACCACTTCGAGCACCCGCGTAACCCCGGCGTAGTTAGCAATCCCCAGGCGTCAGTCCAGCTTGAGAATCCGGCTTGCGGAGATATTCTCCAATTGACCTTGCGCGTTGCCAGTGACCGCATCGCTGAAATCCGTTTTCGGGCCAAGGGATGCGTGTCGGCGATGGCCTGCGCCTCGCTGCTCACAGAGATGGTCGCCGGGAAGACGATCGAGGAAGCCCGGCGACTGCGCCGCGAGGAACTGATCGCCGCCATCGGAGGCCTGCCCGAAGCCTCGGCCCATGCCAGCCACCTGGCAATGGATGCCCTAAAGGCAGCGCTAAACCAGCTGTAGAGATGTAGCTTGTTGCGTCTAGCCGTGTAGGGACGGGTCTCTGACCCGTCCCTACACAACCTATCGCTTCACCGAATCTGGCCAGTACACCGGCCAGCCGCGCTCTAGAGCCAGCTTTTCCAGGTCGGGATTGGGATTCACCACAAAAGGACGGCGCGCGATCGCCAGCATGTCCGCGTCCCAACGCGAATTGCCGAAAGCGGCATCTGGATCCCGCTGCACGACCGCACGAATCGCGCGAGGCTTGCCCTCGCCCGAGGGTAATTGCACCATTTCATTCGTGACCACACCGTTCTCAACGCGCACGGCCGCCGCGAGAACGTTGCTTTCAGGGATGTCGAAATACTTCATGGACGCTCCGTATTACCCACTCATTGGTCGAGGAAACGGCCCAGACCTCACAGCCCGAATCGACCAACCGCCGCGCCAACTCCTGCAGCTCAGGGAAAATCTGGTGAGCAATTGTCTCCTCGAAAAACTGCGCCGCTGCTATTTTCACGTCGGCCTCGCGCAGACCCTGGTTAATCGTGACCATGTCGGCGCACATTTCGTCCTCGGTCACTTTGCCGGCCAGGTAATCGACGTAGCGCGCCCGCGCCCAGCGCACGGTTTCATCGGGAACCATGCCGCGCCGCATCTCCCAGTCGAAGAAGCGTTCGCCGGCATCGCCCGACCAAAGCGTACCGTCGCAATCAAAGGCGGCGAAACCCGGCTCAAGGCGTAAAACGGAGTCGATGAAGGCGGAGGCTTTGTCGGTAAAGCTGGCAGCGTTCATAAGTTTATGTAGGGACGGGTCAAAGACCTGTCCCTACACAAGAATGACAAGCCTGCAGGGATTCGTAAAGGGCGCCCGCATCACTGCGGTACATGCCCAGCCAACTGCGCAGCGTAATCCTGAGGAGTATCGATGTTCATCGTGATGCGAGGATCATCGACCGTGACGTACTCGATATTCTGCTGATGCTGGTGTTCGATTTCGCGGGCGGTGCCGGTCGCTGGAGCCCTGAGGAAGGCCTCGATCATCTCCCGCCCCACAAAAATCGGGTGCCCATGTCTGCCCTGGTACTCCGGCACCACCGCCCATTTTCCGTTCGCCGTAGCCGATGCGAACGCTTCATGGAGTGTTTCGAGCGTTGCTGCACTCACCGGAGGGCGATCTACCAGCGTAACCAGAGCGGCATCGCGCCCGCGGTTCAAGACCTCGTGCAGGCCGACCTGGAGAGAACTGATTTGCTCACGCTCGGGCGTGGGGTTTCGCACCAGGAAGGCGCCTTCGGCGTAAATCACCGGCGCTAGATTGTCTTCGTTCTTGCCGACAACGACGATCACCAGATCGCTGAACGGACTAAGCGCCTGAATAGCTGCGGAGAGAAACGTTCCGCTGGGCGTGATCCCGGGCACAACTGGCGGCCAGGGCAGGAGGGCCTTGTCGGTCCCCATGCGGGTCGATTCGCCGGCTGCGAGAATCACCGCACAAAGGCTGAGGGCGCGGCTCATGAAGGAAAGATAACAGAAAAAGAAGGATTGTTATTCCGAGAACTCTCCGCGATCTCTGCGGATGTTCTCCGCGGTTTCCGCATTTGTAGGATTTTGAAAGCTAGGTCTTAAATCGCTGAGGACGCGGAGAAAATCCGCAGAGCGCGCAGAGAAAACCGCATTTTATTCGGTCTCTTTGACCGGAGGATTGCTCTCCGCAGCAACTGCATCTCGTTTGTTGCCCTTGAACCAGCTCATGTGCGGCAGGGCCCGCTCGGCCTGACGACGAACCGCGATCAACTCTGCCGTAATGGCGACGGCAATCTCCTCCGGCGTGATCGCTCCGATGTCGAGCCCAACCGGTGCATGTACGCGCTCGAACAATTGTTCCGACAGACCCTCCGCCGTCAACTCGCGGAAAATCGCAATCGTTTTTCTCTTCGACCCGATCATGCCAATGTACCTCGCCCGGGTCTGCACCGCCCAGCGCAGGACACGCATGTCATCGCGGTGGCCGCGGGTCACAATCACAATGTACGACGACTCACTCGGCGTCAGGCGCGCCATCGCTTCGTCGAAATCTTCCGCAATCACTTCTTTGGCTTCAGGAAAGCGCTCGCGGTTGGCATAAGTTTCGCGGTCGTCCACAACCGTAACGTCAAATCCTGCGCCTTTCGCAATCTTGTAAAGATTTATCGACACGTGGCCTGCGCCAAAAACATAAAGTAACGCTGGAGGCAGCACCGGCTCGATGAAAACGTCCAGCGTGCCACCACACACCAGGCCAGTATCGTACTTGGGACTCTGGTTGAGATCGAAGGTCAGGGTGCGGGGCTTCTCGGATTCCATCACCTCACGCGCCGCCTGCCAGACGTCGGCTTCCACGCAACCGCCGCCGATGGTACCCAGGATCGAGCCGTCATCACGCACCAGCATTTTGGCTGTTTCGAACGAAGGGACAGACCCGCGCACGTTGACGATGGTCGCCACGGCCCCACGCCGGCCTTCCTGGCGCAGCTTGACGATTTCTTCGTAGAGGTCCACACGTTGATTATCAACGTTGGAAGAAACGGGAGTCAATGTGACGCGCCTATGGGGGGAGCGTCGGAGTAGTGGATGCTCAGGTGTTTTTAGCGGTTAGATTCTTCGTCCTTCCGCGCAGCCCAGCCCTCTTCCCTCGTTTACAATCGCCCTTTCCTTGCATCATAACTCGAAGGTGAACCCATGAAATTTGTTCCGCGTCGTGACCTGAATCTAGCCGCGCTGTTTCTGGTGACTGGAATTGCGTTTCTGCTGTGCGCCTCGCTTCGGCTCGCCGCCGAGCCGCTCCCGTTGAAGCGCGCCGTCGAACTGGCGCTCAGTCACGGCACCTCCACCGCCATCGCGGGAGCCGAAGAGCGCCACGCCATCGCCTCCTACCACGAGCTGCGCAACTCCTATCTGCCGCAGTTGGCGGTGGGCTCTGGACTCGGCGGTACATGGGGATATCCGCTCAGCCTGGAGGGCGCGGCGCCCTCGATCTTCAATGTGACGTCGCAGGCTTCGGTGCTCAACGCGGCTCTACGAGACTTTGTACGCGCCGCGAAAACCGATTGGCAAGCCACCACAATTCAAAACAAAGACCAGCGTGCGCAGGTGATCCAGGACACCGTGCTGAGCTATGCCGAACTCAGCCAATGGGAGGCGCTGCTGAGTCATCTGCGCGAAGATCACGCCGATGCGCTCAAAATGGAAGCCAGCGTCAAGCGGCGCATTCAGGAAGGCGTGGACAGCGCGCTGGCGCTCGATCAGGCGCGGCTCACTACCGCTCGCGTCTACCTTCGCATCACGCAGGCACAAGGCTCCATCGCCGAGTTGCGTAATCGCCTGGCGCATTTAACTGGCCTCTCTGCGTCTGCGATCGAGACTGTGCCGGAATCCATTCCCGCTTTGCCGGAGATTAAACAACCAGAACTCGATCAGGATGAGGCTGCACAGGAAGACAATCTGGCTAGCATGGCGGTGAAGACGAACCCGGTGGTGCTGGCCGCCGAAACCCGTGCCAATGCGCAGAGTCTGAGAGCGCGCGGCGAACATCGGGCCATGTGGCCCACGCTCGACTTTGCCGCGCAATATGCGCTGCTTGCGACCTTCAACAACTATCAGGATTTTTTCCGGCCGGGGAGTTTCCAGCGGCACAATGCCTCAGTCGGTGTCGTGATCCGATTCCCTTTTCTGAGCCCCTCGCAGCACGCACGCGCCCAGGCGGCAGACGCCGACGCGGTGCGCGCAACGAAACAAGCGGAGGCGCTCAAGAACCAGGTGTCCGAAGAGACTTTGAAGTTACAGCGCGCCGTGGACCAACTCGCCGCAGCGCAACAAGTGGCCGATCTGGAATACAAAATCGCGCAGTCGAATCTGCAAGCCATGCGGATTCGCATGGATTCCGGCACCGCCACTCTGCATGATTCCGAAGACGCACGCATCCAGGCCAACGAGCGTTTCAACGCTCTCCACGATGCCAACTTCGAACTCGAGCGGAGCCAGATCGCTCTGCTCCGCGCCACCGGCGAACTGGAAAGCTGGGTGGGGGTCGGGAAATAAACAAAATTTTCTCTTTGCTCACTACTGGTTTTCTCCGCGCACACAGCGGGCGTTCTCCGCGTACTCAGCTTTTAAGATTTCAGCTTGCCAAGGTCAAAAGCAAATCTTAAAAACGCAGAGCCTGCAGGGAAGACCAGCAGAGGACGCCCCGCGGCGCGACGCAAACGATTCACGAAGGAACGGCGCGGGTGGGACCACCATAAATTTGGCCGGACTTTACCGTCGCCACCGGACAGAGCTTCAGGCGCCCGGTACGAGTTTGATGCTCGCTGTCCGTGAAATCGAACTTTCCCTCGCGCAACTCAAAAACAGCAACGTCGGCTTCAGCACCTTCGCGCAGAGTTCCAAATCCCTGGGGAAAATCCAGGGTACGCGCGGCGTTTGTACTGGCGCGCTCGATCACCTGTTCCAGCGACATACCGAGAATCATGAATTTGGATAGCGTGGTAGCAAGATCGAATACCGGGCCAGAGTAATTCAACTGATGCAGGTCGCTGGAGATCGTTCCCGGATATAGATCTTGTTTCATGGCTTTCTCTGCGACATCGAAGGAGAAGGAGCCCACACCGTGCCCGACATCGAAATGGACGCCACGTTCCCGCGCTTTGAAAACGGCGGGGAGAACACGGCCATGGTCGTCGAGCGTGCCGCCGTCGCCCGCTCGATAGCAGTGAGTGACAATATCCCCGCTCCTGAGCATATCCAGAATATCCGGCAGAGGAGACGTTGTTCCTCCGATGTGCACCATGATGGGCAGGCCCACCGCGTCCGCGGCCTCGCGCGCGATTTTTAGCGCGGGGATGTCATTCTCGCCCGACAAATTCCTCCCCAGCCGAACCTTGATGCCCATGATTACGTCGCGATTTGTTTCAATGGTCCGGATGGCGAGCGAGGGGTTTGCATAGCGAAGTTCCAGCAACTCGCCCCACTGATTGGTAGACGAATGGCAGGCCTGGCCGATCACAGAGATATTCAGCAGCGCATAGACGCGCGTGCTGGAAAGATTGATTATCGATCGGCGAAAACCAGGAAACGTATGCGCGCCAGAAGATCCCGCATCGACTACCGTCGTCACGCCTTTGGCGATGCAGTTCGGGTCCGGCGGGATTCCGTAGGGAACGACGCCATCGTAAACATGAACGTGGAGGTCAATGAGGCCGGGAGTGACGATCTTTCCGCGAGCGTCCAAAATCTGCTTGGCATCCGTCTCGGGAATGTTCGCCGCGACACGAGCCAACTTGCCGCCAGAAATGGCTACGTCGCGCTCGTCGGAAATTCCCTGCGAGGGGTCAATTACGCGACCGCCTCGAACCAATAAATCGTAAGGTGGACTGCCGGTTCGTTGTGTGCTGACCAGATTCTCACCACCCTTGGCAAGGGATAGGGCGAGGGAGGAGCCAGCGCCCAATATGCCTACGAATGCCCGGCGATTCATGGACCCATGGTGATGGTGAGAGCGCATGATAGTTCCGAGATACCAGCAGGGCGCTAAGTAACAGAAACACCATATAGTTCAGACATCGTCGACGACCCCCGGAACGGCGAGGGAACATGGAGCGAACTTAAGACCCTCGCGCAGTTTGTGTATACAGTATACCGAGCTTGGAGTTTTGAAGCAATCTTCAATCGTTCCGACCGCTATACCTTCCCCGAATCAATAGATTCTGCTGGCGTCGCGAGCGTAGTCCTCGAGCGCGAATTGTCGCGACCGGCCCGATACCGATGCCCCTGCAGAAATCTGAACGTCCCCTCCCACAATCAGGGCGATCGCCCCCTCACAAGGGAGATCAATAGTTCTTCGGCTGGCTTAGCTGAAACCTGGATCGCTCCAAATCTGCCAGGAATTTCTTCAGTTATTTTTCGATGCAGGCACGCGATTGCGCGTCCTTGGCAGGAGCGTAACAGCCATGCCCTCGCTCATCAGGTTATGGTCTTCAATTTCGCCAACACTGATAACCCCATTGTGTTGGACGGCAAGATACCCGCGCGGAACAGCCAAATCCAAAGTCCCATGAATACGATTTCCCGGACCTGATTTTCCCCTTTCACCCCTCCAAACTGTCCGTTCAACGTTGCCGTGTTGCCTGTATGGACTAAGCCTCTTATGTTCAATGATGTACAAGTATCTCTGAATACCAGCTGGCGGCTTCCTCGTACCTCGGCGTGTATCGCCCAGGCGGGAGAAAGCGCCGCCGGAATGTTACTATAGAAGAATCGACCTATGCCTCTGAAAACACTGTTTCTGAATCCGCCTTCGTTTGAGAATTTTGACGGTGGCGCGGGCTCGCGCTGGCCGGCGACGCGCGAAATCGAGTCTTACTGGTACCCGGTCTGGCTAGCTTATCCCGCGGGCATGCTGGAAGGCTCGCGCCTGCTGGATGCCCCGCCCCATCACGTCTCGGCGGAAGAAACCATCGACATTGCGAAAAGCTACGAGTTTCTCGTGCTGTTTACCAGCACGCCTGGTTTTCCCGGCGACATCCGCTTAGCGCAGAAGATCAAGGAAGTGAATCCGGGAATCAAGATTGCCTTCGTGGGCCCGCACGTGACGGTTTTGCCGGAGAAGTCGTTAAAGGATTGCCGGGCCATCGATTTCGTCTGCCGCAAGGAATTCGATTTTTCGACGGTCGAATACGCGCAAGGCAAACCGCTTGACGAGATTTTAGGTATTTCCTATCTAAAGAACGGGGCCGTCGTCCACACACCCGACCGTCCCGACGTCAGCGATCTGGATTCCCTGCCCCACGTCACCGACGTGTATCATAAGGACCTCGACCCGCGGCGCTACAACGTCCCATTCCTGCTTCATCCTTTCGTTTCGCTCTACACCACGCGGGGCTGCCCGGCGCAGTGCACGTTCTGCCTGTGGCCGCAGACGCTCAGCGGACACCCCTGGCGCAAGCGCTCCACCGACGACGTGGCCCGCGAAATGGCTAAGGCCAAGGAATACTGGCCATGGGTAAAGGAATTCTTCTTCGACGACGACACCTTCAATATTCAGAAGGCGCGCACCATCGAGCTGTGCGCCAAACTGAAGCCGTTGAAGCTCACCTGGTCCTGCACCTCGCGCGTCACCACCGATTACGAAACTCTGAAGGCGCAGAAGGAAGCGGGTTGCCGCCTGCTCATCGTCGGCTATGAATCGGGCGATCAGCAGATCTTGAAAAACATCAAGAAGGGCGCCACCATCGAGCGCGCCCGCCAGTTCACCAAGGATTGCCACAAACTTGGCCTGGTCATTCACGGCGATTTCATCATGGGCTTGCCCGGTGAGACCCGCGAGACCATCAACAACACCATCAAATTCGCCAAGGAACTGGATGTGGAAACCATCCAGGTCTCCGTGGCCCACGCTTACCCTGGAACCGAGCTGTATGACTATGCAATGAAGAACGGCTTCATGGTCGCGGACACCAAAATGGTGGATGATGGCGGCCACCAGTTGGCTCAAATTCAATATCCCGGCTTGCCCGCGGAAGAAATCATGGAAGCCGTGCACCGCTTCTATGACGAATACTATTTCCGGCCCAAGGCGGCCTTCCGCATCCTGAGGAAAGCCGCTTTCGATAGCAACGACCGCAAACGCCTGTACAAAGAAGCCAAGAGCTTCCTCAAGTTGCGGGCCAGCCGTCACAAGTGGGTCAAGGACAAGCGCGACAAAGAACAATCTGCGGCCGCGGCCGAACCTGCCAAGGCCTAGGCTGCATTAGATGCTTCGCTTCGACGGCTTAGCCGCCGAAGTACGTAGGGAACGACGGTGTGACCTTCCGTAAGTATTTGGTATTGGCCGGAGTGGCTCTGTTCGCTTCTATCGGCGACTCGCTGCTCTCCCACGGCATGAAGCAGGTCGGCAACGTTTCGCCGCGACATTTGCCGGACGTTATTCTTGCCGTATTGAACCCCTCGGTCGCGTTCGGAATCCTCTTCCTGCTGGGATTTTTCGCCTCTTACATGATGGCTCTCTCCTGGGCCGATCTCACCTACGTTCTCCCCGCCACCTCGCTCGGTTACGTACTGCTGGCTCTGATTGCCAAGTTCCTTTTGCATGAGCAGGTCACGCCTTCGCGCTGGCTGGGAATTTTTCTCATCTCTGCCGGGGTGGGCTTCGTAACCCAGGGACCGGTTCTGACCCGTCATCCAGAACAGGAAGAGTTGGAGCAGCCTGTGCCGAAAGTGGTCTCTTCGGAGGCGCAGCCATGAAGCATCTTTATGCCTGGGGCGCTATCGCGGCCATCGTGCTGGCTTCCACGACCGGCGATGTGTTGCTGGCGCGCGCCATGAAGCAGGTTGGAGACGTGGGCGCCCTGTGGCGAAAGGCTGGACTGTGGACGGTAGCTGGCCGCATTCTGCGCAACTCCAATTTCATGCTGGGCGTGCTGGCGATGTCCGTGGCGTTCTTCAGTTTGTTGTTCGGCCTTTCCTGGAGTGACGTCAGCCTGGTGGCTCCGGCGTCGGCTGCTCTGACCTTCGTGGCTAATGCAGTGGCGGCCCGGATTTTTCTCCACGAGCGCGTGGACCACCGCCGCTGGCTCGCCGCGTTATTCGTGGCCGCTGGCGTAGCGCTGCTGGCAGCGTAGAGGTGATCCCACTTTTTTTTCGGACCGAAAACCGCTGCGCATGATAAAAGATGTACCCGATGAACCCTCCGCCGACTCCCCAGCGCCTCCCCGTCGATCGTCGCGACACGAAGAGTAGCCTCTGTTGCGAACGAGCCAGAAAGCCAGGCAATCGCTGGGCCGCTCCTCTCGCGCTGCTTCTTCTGGCCACCACGCCGGTCCTGGCTCAGCTTCTCTCGAACCAGGCTAGTGGAACCATTCGCGTGGACGTGGTGAACAGCAAGGGCGGCCATGCGCGCGCCGGACTCAGCGTCCAACTCCTGGGGGGCCTAAGCGGCCGCGGCGTTGGCATGAACACCACCAACTCTTCCGGGACTGCAGAGTTCGAGGGGGTGGAGCCGGGCAACTACCACGTCCGGGTTTCGGGCGACGGCATTCAGACCGCCGAGAGCGACACGGTTACGGTGCAGGGAACGACGGTCTTCGAGAGCGTAACCGTGGTCGTGCGCGACATTGAAGCTGGCAACCCGGGGTCGTCATCGGTGGCAGTCGTGGATTTGAACGTGCCCAAGGAAGCCAGCAAGGAATACGACCACGGCAATGAAGAGATGGCCCACAAGCACTGGAACAAGGCCATGGACCATTTCAATAAGGCCATCGCGATTTATCCTCAGTATTCTTCCGCGTACAACAATCTGGCGGCATGCTACGAGAAACTCGGGCAAAAAGACCGCCAGCGCGACGCTCTACAGAAAGCGATCAGCGCCAACGATCACTGCGTCCCGGCCATGGTCAACCTTGCCTACATGGCGGTCGACGATCACAACTTGTCCGAGGCAGTCATCCTATTGAATAAGGCTACCGCGGCCGATCCTAATTACGTCGAAGCTCTAGTCCTGATGGCCAGAGTGGATTTCATGCAAGCCCGCTACGACGACGCTATCGCCGCCGCCCACAAAGTACACAGCCTGCCCCACGAGCACTTTGCCATCGTGCACTACACCGCCGCCGGCGCCTACGAGCGCGAGGGCCGCCTCCCGGAGGCGATTGCGGAATTGCAACTCTACTTAAAGGAAGAGCCGACTGGACCACGATCCGATGCCGTCCGCAAAGCGATTGCAGCTTTTCAGAAGGAGCCCCAGTAACTTCGTGTACCTTAGTGTTCTTCATGTTTGAGACCCCGTTCACCGGCAAGCTGACCCACACCCTCCTCTCCACTGAGATACAATGCCGCGCATGACGATCCGATGGCGGTGTCCTATCCTGGCCGTGGTACTCATGGCCGCTGCTACTTTCTCGCTCGCGCAGGAAATTCTGAGACTCGACCCTGCCCTCGACCAACTCGTTTCGCCCAACGCGAAGCTGGAGAAAATTGCCACCGGCTTCGACAAGTGGACTGAGGGGCCGGTCTGGACCCGCTCAGGCAGCTTGCTATTCGCGGAGATTCCCGCCAACAACATTGATCAGTGGATTCCGGGAAAGGGCGCCAGCGTCTTCATGCATCCCAGCGGATACAAAGGCTCGGAGCCGTACAAAGGACCGGAGCCGGGCTCGAATGGTATGACGCTCGACGCGGATGGTCGAGTCACCGTCGCCGGCCACGCCGCGCGCAATGTCTGGCGCATGGAATCGCTCGACCCCAAAGGCCAGATCACGGTGCTGGCGGACTCCTATCAAGGCAAGAAGCTGAACAGTCCGAACGATGTAGTCTACAAATCCGATGGCTCGCTGTATTTTACCGATCCGCCGTACGGCCTGCCGACCCAGGGCGACAAGGATCCAGAGAAAGAGTTGCCGTTCAACGGTGTGTACCGCATCCTAGGCGCGCGCCAGCAGAAACCCGGCGCCCCACCCGACCGCGAAAAGCTGCAACTCGTGATTAAGGACCTAACCAGGCCCAACGGCCTGGCGTTCTCTCCCGACGAAAAGTATTTGTACGTAGCCGTAACCGATACCCACCAATGGATGCGCTATCCCGTGAAAGCGGACGGATCAGTCGGTGAGGGCGCCGTGCTCCTCGACTGCTCGGCCGACCACACGCCCGGCAGCCCGGACGGCATCCGCGTCGATAAGCAGGGCAACGTCTACGGTTCAGGACCTGGCGGCGTATGGATTATTTCCCCCGAAGGCAAGCACCTGGGAACCATCAAAGTTCCGGAAGTGGTTGCCAACGTCGGTTGGGGCGACGCCGACGGCAAGACTCTCTACATCACCGCCAGCACCAGTGTGTACCGCATCAAGATGAGTGCGGCCGGCGTTCGATAGATTGTCAATGCTGCGTGGGAACCGGCTTCGCGCAGCATTGACGGTTCGCTTAAAGCCGTTCGGTATTCCTCGCCGCTCTGTTTCTTGCTTTTATCCTAACCCGCGCAAGAATCTGACCAACCCTGCCGAGTAAGTCTCGCAACCCTTTCCAGTTTGGCACACCGCCCCAAAACGGTGATGCGCAACGCTGCCCGCGGATCAAATCAATGTATCTCCCCATTTTGCCGAAGGATTATTCGACACTCCAGGAACGGCCGTGTCCGAGTTCCGCGACGTGGAGGACGACCATGAAGATCCTACCTCTTGCTTTGGGCCTTACCCTCTGTTCGATGACATCGGGCATTAACCGGGCCTGGTCTCAAACCCAAGACCAGCCAGATTCTTCGGCCGTCTCGACCCGGACCCAAGCGGAACAAGAAGCCAAACAAGCCGCCAGCCTCGATCTGGAACAACTGGCGAATACGGAGGTCAGAGTCACTTCGGCGTCGAAGAAGAGCGAGAGTCTGAATCACGCTCCCGCGGCTATCTTCGTGCTTAGCGGAGAAGACATTCGCCGCGGGGGGTTCTCTTCCATACCCGAAGCATTGCGCACCGTACCCGGCCTTTACGTGGCTCAGGAAGACTCGCATTCATGGATCGTTGCCGCTCGTGGATTCAGCTACGCGTTTAATGGCAAAATGCTCGTCCTGCTCGACGGAAGGCTGCTTTACCAGCCGCTTTTTGGTGGTGTTTATTGGGACACCATTGATCCGCCCTTGGAAGACATTGATCGCATTGAGATCATCCGCGGTCCGGGCGGCACGCTGTGGGGGGCCAACGCCGTGAATGGAGTCATCAACATCATCACGAAAAAGGCGGCAGAAACCCAAGGCCTGTCCGTAGCGACTTCCGCCGGCATCAATGAAATCTACATGGTCAGCCTGCGTTACGGCGGCGCAATCGGAAACCATGCCGCTTACCGGCTCTACGGCGAAACTCTTTACGGCGATGCCACTGCAAGTGCAACGGGAGTTTCGCAGGTGAATCCCTGGAATTTCAATGAGGGCGGAGTGCGCGCGGACTGGCAGATTTCGGCAAAAGACAAATTCAGCTTCGACGGACAGGGCTACCGTGGAACGGTTAGCACCGATGAACTTAATTTCGCCGGACCTTCGGCAGCCAGCCCTATTGAGCTTGACGAGAACGTAGTGATGAAGGGCGGGCATCTGATGGGCCGGTGGACGCATGATTTCTCGGACCGTTCCAGGACTGACATCCTGGCTTATTGCGACTGGTGGGATCGAGTCGACATTCTGGGCGGCGACATTCGCAACACCTGCGACGTCGAGGTGCAACACAATTTCAGCGTAACCCCCCGGCACTCCGTGATCTGGGGCGGAAGCATCCTGACCACGGCCGACACGCCCAGCAATACTTTCGAGATCAGCTATTCTCCGCCAAGGCGGCGCGACACCACCTACAGCATGTTCGGCCAGTATGAGGTGCGCGTGGTGCCGGACAAACTGCGCCTGATCGGCGGGGCTAAATTCGAGCACAACCCTTACACCGGTTTCGAGATCCAGCCGCAGATACGCGGGGTCTGGACGCCGACGTCGGCGAGCACGCTGTGGGGCGCGATCTCGCGCGCGGTGCACGAACCCGACCAGTTTTACAGCGGTACTAATCTGAAGGCGGCGGAAATTGCGGGCGGCCCTTTGCCGGTCTTCATCGATCTGGTGGGAAGCCCAGGCTTGCTATCCGAAGTGCTCCGAGCCTACGAACTCGGATACCGCTATCAGCCCGGTCACTGCTATTCCGTGGACGTGGCGGCTTTTTACAACAGCTACGCGAAGTTGGTCGCTACCGGCGCTCCAGGGCCACCGGTCATTTTCCCTGATTACATCGCGGTGCCGGTGCCCTTCATCAATTTTGGCTCCGGCCAGACGCACGGGTTGGAAATGTCGTTCGACTTCAGGCCCGTATCTCGCTGGTCGCTGACCGCTGGAGTAACCGAGTTTCGGGGAGTCTCAGCCCCAACCGGCACCCAGGGAATCATCACGCCGCATCATTTCCTGAACCTCCAGTCGCGCTTCGATCTGACTCGCCACTTCAATTTTGATTCGGGTTACTACTACACGGACGCGCTGCCAGAGTTAGGGTTGCCGACGCTGAACCGGGTGGATGTGGGCGTCTCGACGCGAGAGCTTGCCGGTTTTACTTTTTCCATCTGGGGACGAAATCTGCAAGCTGCACACCACCTGGAAAACAACTCTGGCGAGCCCTACTTTCCAGCGGGTGAAATCCGGCGGGCGATCGTAATGAAAATGGTTTGGCAGTCGAAACGCTGAAAACACGATCCAGAAATCGCACTGATTTTTTTGCGGATTGAACGAGGATTCGAAGTGCTAACCAAACAAGCGCATAAATCCCGCCGCGGGAAGATCAGGCACCAGGAAAGCGGCATCGTGAATCCCGGCGACGCGCGCCACAGATTGTGCCGCTGCGTATCCGCTGCGTACCGCGCCTTCCATGGTGGCGGGCCAGCCGGTGGCCGTCCAATCTCCGGCAAGGAACACGCGCGGCCATACCGTCTGCGTGCCCGGGCGTAAGGTGTCGACCCCCGGGCGCGGCGAGTAGGTGGCGTGAACTTCTTTGATGACCGTGGACTTGATCAGAATGGCGGCGCGGGCCCCCGGAAAAAATTCGCGCAGCTCGCTCAATGCAAGATCGAGGATTTCCGCCTTTGATTTGTCGACCAACGCCTTGGATGAACTCACCACCAGCTCGACGTAGCTACCCTCAGGAGCAGCAGTATCGACCGTAGCGCCGGCGCCTCGCCGGCGACTCCCTTCGGCTTCGCTCAGGACAGGCTTTGCTACCCTCAGCAGTTTGGATTTGTGGAACATCCACTGGATGGTGCGGTCGAGTAGCACCGCGTGGTCAAGATCGGTGATCTGGCGGTCGAACCAGAGATGAATGCCGGTGATCGGCGAAGTCTCCAGCCGGCCGAGCGCCTGCCGGAGAGGATCGGCTGCCGAGGTTTGCGGCAACATGCGGGACAGCGCGTCAAAGGGCACGGCAAAGACCGCGAAATCGAAATTCAATTCCGTGCTCCCGCTGCCATTTCCTGCGCCATTGGCCAAGGCTAATTTCACTCCGGCAAACTCCGCGCGAAAGGATTCAACCCCGCAGCGGAATTGCACGTCTCCGCCACGCGCCTGAATGTAGTCTTCGGCGGAGCGGTAAAGCTCGGTCAGCGGGACGGTGGGGACTCCCATGCGTCCGGCCGCCGCCGACTTGAGAAACGACTCGCGCACCACTTGTGCCGCATACGGCACCGACACGCGGTCCATGTCTTCATTGAGCGCGCTGACCAGACACGGTTTTCCAGAAGCGCTGAATGGCGCGCTCGGTCTGGGCATGCCGCCGCAGCCAACTCAGAAAAGACTCGCCCGTATCTCGTGGCGCGAGCGGCGCGAGCGCAGCCATGGCGGTTGCGATGGCTAGCTTGTCGGACAAATTCAGGCAGGCGCTGCGCAGGAATGCCGGCGCGGTGTGCAACGGAGCGGGCAAAAACGACGGCCCGATGATCGAAGCGCGTCCGCCCGGCTCGAGAAATGTGAGGTGATCGTACCAGCGAATCTTATCCTCAGAGCCGATACGCCGGTAAAAGTCGATGAGATTGGTGCAACAACCGAGCAGCACATGCTGGCAGTTGTCGACCACCTCTCCGGTGCCGGGATGTTCGTAGGAGGAAGCCCGCCCGCCGAGATACGGGCGGCGTTCAAACAGAGTAACGCGAAGACCGCTGTCGGCCAGAGCACAGGCGGCGGCCAGTCCGGCCAAACCGCCTCCGACGACGGCCACCTTGGGAGCTTGTGTCCAGCGCTCAGTCATCAGGTCAGGCGCTTTACGAAGCCCTTTCCCAGGATCGCGAGTTTTTCGCGGGTGGTGAGGCGGATTTTTCCGGCGAATACATCGAACTTTCGCTTGGCGATCTTCTCCAGCAGCCGGCGATAAATCGTCACCAGCACCCACAGCGCGGGCTGGCTGTCCTCGTCGATCAGCGGAATCAGTTCGTCGGCGGAGAGGTAGTATTCGCGGGCGCGGTCGGCCTCCATCTCCAGCAGCGGGCGAAAGCGCGCGGGATCGGTGACCGCGAACAACTCAGAGGGAGAGATCTCCGAAGCGAGCAAAGTCTTCCTCCGGCAGGTAGATGCGTTGCATCATCACATCTTCCTTCACATCGCGGATGATGTTGGTGAGCTGAAACGCCAGCCCACAGCGCTCTGCCAGGGCTTCGGCCGCCGGATCGCGATACCCGAAGATGCGGATGCACACCAACCCGACCACCGACGCGACCCGGTAGCAGTAGAGATAAAGATCGTCGAAAGTGCGGTAGCGCAACACGAGTTCGCCAGGCGGAGGCGCCAGCGCACGTTCCTGGCGGCTTGCCAAGGGGTCATCCTCGATGTCCATGGCCGTGCCGTGGGCCAACTGGTCGAGCAGGACGAGCGGAATGTCGTAGCGGCGCTGCGCGTCGGTAAGCGCCAGCAAGACAGGATCGTCGGTCGGCTGGCCGGACTGCGCACGGTGCAGCGCCTCGATCCAAGAAGCCAGTATGCGGCGGCGTTCCTCGCGCGGGAGATTCATATCGTCGGCAATGTCATCGCAACGCCGCATGAAGGCATACACCGCGCACAGCGCCTGCCGCTTGTGTTTGGGCAGCACCAGAAAAGCGTAGTAGAAATTCTTGGCGGTGGCGCGAGTAATGCCGCGGCACACCGAATAAGCCACCGCGAGTTGCGAATGGCTGGGTGAAAACTGCGCCGGGATGGGCTGCACCGCTGCGTTCATGCCAGCTTCCCCAGGGCCGCGCGCGCCACCAGCGCCAGCTTGCGGGCTTTTGAGATCGCCGGGCGCCGCCCGAGAACTGCATATCCCTGGCGCTCGATGGCGCGCAGAATTTCCTGGCCGCCGCGGCTGAACAGTTCGATATCGACTGCCAGCTCGCGATCGACTTCCTGCACCAGCGGCAACCCCTGCCCGAACCAGTCGCGCGCGCGCTCGACTTCAAACGCCATCATCTCGCGAAAAGCAGCCGTGTTGCGCTGCTGGGCAATGTCGTCTTCGCTCACCCCGAAGCGGCGCAAATCTTCCAGCGGCAGATAAATGCGGCCCTTGGCGTAATCCGCGCTCACATCCTGCCAGAAGTTCGCCAACTGCAGCGCGGTACAGGTGAAATCGGAAAGCGCCTGGCGCTCGGCGTCGCGATACCCGCAGAGGTAAAGCACAAGATGGCCGACCGGATTGGCCGAGTAGTGGCAATAGCCAAGCAGATCGTCGAACGTGGGGTAGCGCGTGACAGTCTGGTCCTGGCGAAACGCGGTCAACAGATCGGCGAAGGGCTGCTTCGGAATGTCGAACTGGCGCACCGTTTCCGCCAGCGCCACAAACACCGGGTGCCGCGGGCCGCCGGCATAGCAGGCGTCGAGTTCGCCTTGCCATTGATCGAGCAGTTGCAGCGAAGCGGCGGGATCGCCGACTTCATCGCCCAGATCGTCCGAAATCCGGCAATAGGCATAGACATTGAAGAAATGCTGGCGCAGACGCTGGGGCAGAAACCAGGTGGCGACGGAGAAATTCTCGTAGTGCGTGCGCGCCAGGCGGCGGCAATACTCCTCGGCTTGCTCGAAAGTTGGAGCGCTCGCGGGAATGGCATACTCCGCAGGCAGACGACTCCAGCCCGGCTGCGTGGATGCAGCTAGGGGTCTGGATTCGTTGCTGGCAATGGATGGCATAGCTTCAGTCTTGTTCCATTGTGCCTCGCGAGTCAGTGAGCTCTTGTCGAGCGACACTCGGAGGCTAAAGTCCAATGCTGCGGCGGCACTGGCGGCGCGACCGGAAGTCGTGCCCTTCCCGACGCTCCTCAGTGCCCGGGAATGATGGCGGTCTTGATATCGCCGTTGCGGTTCAGCATGTGGCGCAAGACCTGTTGCAACCGGGAGAGCGGCGCTTCCCCGGTGATGTAATCCGTCGAACGAATCTTCTTCTCCGCGATCAGCGCGAACGCCTTGCGCACCGTTTCCGGCGTGTGATGGAAGGTCGCTTTCAGCGTAACTTCCGAGTAGTGCAGCCGGTCGGTATCCAGTTGCACCTTGGTGCCGCTGGCGCAACCGCCGAAGAAGTTCACCGTACCGCCCTTGCGCACCATGTCGATGGCCCACTCCCACGCCTCCGGACGGCCTACCGCTTCAATCACCACGTCGCTGCCGCGCTTGTCGGGAGACAGCATGCGCACCGCTTCCACCGGATCTTTCACCTTAGTGATCTGCACCACTTCGTGCGCACCCATCCGCTTGGCCGCTGCGGCCTGCGAATCCCGCTTGACCACGGAAATCACGTTGCAGCCCGTAGCCTTGGCCACCTGCACGAACATCAGTCCGATCGGCCCGCCGCCGATCACGGTCACAGTGTCGCCGATCTCCACGCCGGTCTCGTGCAAGCCGCGCAGCACGCAGGCCAGCGGCTCGACCATGGCCGCCTCTTCATAGCTTACTTCGGGCGGCATGGCCAGCATGTTGGTTTCAACAATGCGCCGCGGAATGCGGATGTACTCTGCATAAGCGCCGTTATTGAACAGCAGGTCCTCGCAGAGATTTTCCTGGTGTTTGGAGCAGTAGAAGCACATCTGGCAGGGCGCGGAGTTCAGCGCCACCACCCGCATCCCCTTCTTGAAGCCGCGCACACCGCGGCCGACTTCTTCGATCACTCCGGCCAGTTCGTGCCCGAACAAGGCCGGCGGCACAATCATGCGTGCATGATAGCCGCGCTGATAAACCTTGAGGTCGGTCCCGCAGGTTAGCGCGACCTGCACTTTGACCAATACTTCGCCCTCCCCAACGTGGGGAATCGGCACCTTTTCGATTTTCACGTCCTCTTTGCCGTAGAGGACCGCGGCCGTCATCTTTCCATTCACTTGCGACTTCCTTCCCAAGAGCTGCCCGGTTGAATCACGATCTTCATCGAATCCGGTTGGGGATGGGCAGCCAAGTTCAAAGCCTCCACGCTGCTGGCCAGGGAGAAGCGGTGACTGATCAGGCCTTCCAGATTCACTTCACGGCTCATGACAAACCGCACCGACTCCTCCTGCAGCTCAACGGAAGCGCTATACGATCCCAACAAAGTCTTTTCGTCCACGCAAACGGCGGCCGGGTCGATGGTGGCCTCCCCGCGCACAGTCTGCGCAAAAAGCAAAACCCGGCCTCCTGGACGTACTGCGTCCATGGCAGTCCGGATCAAGCCGTTGCCTCCCACCGCCAGAATCGCAGCGTCGGCGCCCACGGCCTTCGGTCATTTCGCGCACCGCTTGCGCTGTATCCGCACGCGAAGCATCCATATTGTTGGTTAAACCGAATGTCCTAGATATTGTAAGCCTCTGGGCATACAAATCGGAAGTAATCACAGTGGCCCCTGCCCTTTTGGCCAATACACTCAATAAGATGCCGATAGGACCTTGGCCGATGACAAGAACTGTTTCGCCCGATTCGCACCCCCAGCCGCTCGATTCCCTTCATGCAGGTATTCACCGGCTCGACGAAGCAGGCCTGCTCGAACGAAACGCCGTCCGGAATGCGCACCGTGCCCTTCTGCGAATCCAGTCCATGACGCGGACGTATTCGGCAAATCCGCCGCCCGAAGGTTCAAATCCCGCACTGCAGCCCACCTTCTTGTACGTTTCACACTGGGCAAAGGTTTTGTGCTGGCAGTAGTAGCACTCGCCGCAGGGAATGTGGTGGAACACCACGACCCGGTCGCCAGGCTGGAAATCGCGGACGCCCGCGCCCACAGCCGCAACCACGCCGGAAGTCTCGTGGCCGAAAATGCGAGGCGCGGAGTGCGAGCCGGTAGCGATCTTCTTCAGATCCGTACCGCAGATGCCGCAGGTGTGCACGCGGACCAGCAACTCCCCGGCGCCGATTGCAGGAACCGGCACCGTTTCCAGGCGCACATCGTTCACGCCGCGATAGACCGCCGCCTGCATCGTCGCAGGTATAGCAGAGACGCCTGTTCTTCGATCGCGAATTGTCCAGTCATCGACATGACTTATGATCTTCACGTTCGGCGCCGTAGCGCCGCCGTGCCGAAAGCTCCGATGCCCTACGCGTCGGGCAAGCTGCCGGCCCTACGAACGCGCTTGGCAAACACGCGCAAACTGATACTGCTCCACAGCACGTCGTTTCCCAGCCACAACGACAAATTCCGAGCGGCTAGACGGCTATTACGCCCGAGGCGCATCATCGCCGGCCACATCCAAAATCTGGGGACCACATATGCGATCAGCCGCCATGTCGCGAACTGCCCGTCCGCGCCAACGAATTGCTGTAAAGGAGGCAGCTTCATGCCCGCCTCATCTGAGATGGCTTTCACCGCGATAAACGCCAACTCGTGAACCTCGGCGCTGCGAGCCACCGCTGCAGCCTCCATATCGACGGCCTCAGCGCCGTACGCCGAAGCCATGCGCTGTTTCTGCCTCGCCGTCGGCGATCGCGGAAACGCTCACCAGCACACCCCGTCGGATTCCCTTTTGGCCGGCCAGCGTCTCGTCGATGGCAGTTGCCTTGCGGCTGCCATCAAGCGCGTCGACAACCGTCTCGGGAAAGACCATATCTCCGGCTTTCAGTCTGGCGGTAAGCCCGCCGGCAAATCCCGCCGAGATGACCAATCCCGGCTGGTATAGCGCGATCGCCGCCTCACTTGCGCGCCGGGCGCACTCTGCCCCAATCCCCCCGCAAACCAGCGCCGCCCAGGGCCCTTCGTAAAATCGGTAGCGCGCGGCCATCGTGCTCGCGAACCACCCGCCGCCAGGATTTCACCGCCAGCGGCAACCTCGCGCTCGAGCGCCGCAATAATCACGACTTTGGAAGCATCAGCCATTTCACGTCATTGTGCGGATGGCCAAACCACAGGGTGCACAGGGAAGCACAGGGAAACATGTCTTTTCTCTGTGCCTCCCTGTGCCTCCCTGTGCCTCCCTGTGTTTAACTCCTCCTCACACATACCCATTCGCGCGAAACCACTCCACCGCCCGCCGCAGCGCCTCATCCACCGGAACCGTCTTCCATCCCAGCTCGCGCTCAGCTTTCGCGGACGACACAAACATCTTCTTCCGTCCCATGCGCACCGCGTCGATCGTGGCTCGCGGCTCGCGGCCAAGAATGTGCCCCGTCACCACCTCATCGACCACGCCAGTTGCCAGGGCCATTACGTATGGAACTCTAACCTTGGGGGAAGGCAATCCGGTGATCGCGGCCAATTTGTCCAGAATCTGCTTCAACGTCAGATTCTCGCCGCCCAGAATGTAGCGCTCTCCGCTTCGTCCCTTCTCCAGCGCAGCCACATGCCCGCGCGCGCACTCGTCAACATCCACCAGATTCAGGCCCGTATCCACGTAGGCGGGAAACTTCTTCTTCAGAAAATCCACCACGATTCGTCCCGTCGGCGTCGGCTTGATATCCTGCTCGCCCACCGGAGTCGATGGGATTCACGATGACCACGTTCCATCCCGCTCGCGCCCGGCTTCCAGCGCCACCTGCTCCGCCATGAACTTCGACCGCTTGTAAGGCCCGATCATCTTCTCCAGCGAGACCGGAGAATCTCTCATCGGCGGGGTGCCCGTTCGAAGTGAAATCCCATGGTCGCCACGCTGGAGGTGTAAACCACCCGCCGCACTCCATTCTTGCGCGCCGCCTCGAGAACCGCCCGCGTGCCTTCGACATTCGAGCGGTACATCTGCTCGGGATCGCGCACCCACAGCCGGTAGTCGGCGGCCACGTGAAAAACCACCTCGCAGCCGGCCATCGCCTTTTCGAGCGATGCCGGCTCGCGCAGGTCGCCCACTACCCGGTCTGCCTTCAATCCCTCAATGTTCTTCGGATTGCTGCTGGAGCGGACCAGCAGCCGCAGATCGGCGCCTTGTTCGGCCAGAACCCGGGCCACGTGGCTGCCCACGAATCCGGTCGCGCCAGTGACGAAAGCCAGCATTTAGCACTTAGCACTTGGCATTTGGCCAACGACCGTCCATGCCGAAGTGCGCACATCGCGGCAATATCGCTTAGTGGCTAAGTGCTAAATGCTAAGTGCTAAGTGCTTCGTTCTGCTACTCCAGCTTCTCCGGCTGCAGCGAAATATCGCTTTCGCCCGCCGCCTTCTTCTCCCAATAATGCCGCACCCAGTTCTCCCAGCTTTTGCCCGCAGCCATATCGCGCCCGGTGAAAGCCAGGGCAGCAATCTCTGCGTAAGAAATTCTTATCTTGGGAGATCCGTCTCTGGGCAACAGGCGGACGAAACTGGCAGCGAGAGTGGCACCCTGTTCGCGATTTACACTGCGGTCCACGCCACGATCGAAAATGTAGCCTTCGATCGTCCTGCCATCTTTTAGCGTGATCGAAACGTCGCCGCGATAATCGAACGCCTGCTCCAACGCCTGGCGGAGATCTTCCTCGTTGGCCAGCAGCGGAACCGATCCTTCGAGCTTATCGTGAGCCGTTCCCGGTGCGACTTCCAGCGAATCCGGATCCAGCGGCGCGGCTGGCCCGTGTCCCGATTCCCGCCCGCTCAAACCCGCGTCTCCTCGCCGACCGCGGCATCGATTTGCACCAGCGGATGGAAGGCATGCACCGGCTTGTAGGGCTCATCCAGCAGCTTGAGCGCGCCGGGATCCTTGTACGCGGTGAAGAATGAAGCCTTGGCCGCGCCCCACATCCCGCTGCAGCGATCCGAACATGTCGATTCACCGACGAAGCTTCATAGCCGCTGTGCACCATGCAGTTGGCGCACTTGGGATTGCCGGATTCCGTACCGTACTTCTCCCAATCGGTGGACTCCAGCAACTCCGCGAAAGTGTCCGCGTAGCCGTCCTGCAGCAGGTAGCACGGCTTCTGCCAGCCGAAGACGTTGAAAGTCGGCATGCCCCACGGGGTGCAGGCGTAATCGCGCTTGCCCATCAGAAATTCGAGAAACAGCGGCGACATATTGAAGCGCCAATTCGGCTTGCGGTTGGAGAGGATGCCGCGAAACAGCCGCCGGGTGCGCGCCCGTCCCAGAAAATGGCTCTGGTCCGGCGCTTTGTCGTAGGAGTAGCCGGGCGAGAGCATCATGCCCTCGACGCCCAGTTCCATCATCTCGTCGAAAAACGCGCGCACGCTGTTGGGGTCGGCGCCGTCGAACAGCGTGGTATTGGTGGTGACGCGGAAGCCCTCGTCCAACGCCGCCTTGATCCCTTCGAAAGCCTTTTCGTATCCGCCTTCCAGGCAAACCGAAAAATCATGATGCTCGCGCTGGCCATCCATGTGAACGGAAAACGTGAGGTACTTGCTGGGCTTGAACAGATGAAGCTTTTCTTTCAGCAGCAGCGCGTTGGTGCACAGATAGATGTACTTCTTGCGCGCCACCAGGCCTTCGACAATCTCCCCGATCTGCGGATGCAGCAGCGGCTCGCCGCCCGGAATCGAGACAGTAGGCGCTCCGCACTCATCGACCGCGCGGAAGCACTCCTCCGGGGTAAGCTGCGCCTTCAGCACATGCGCGGGATATTGAATCTTCCCGCAGCCGGCGCAAGCCAGATTGCAGCGGAACAGCGGCTCCAGCATCAGCGTCAGGGGATACTGCTTGCGCCCCTTCATCTTCTGCCGGATGACGTAAGTCGCCACCGTCCACATCTGTGAAATTGGAACAGACATTTCTTGCCTTGGTTCCTTTCCTTAGCACTTGGCACTTAGCATTTGGCATTTAGCCAGTCCCGGCTTGTGCCGCCCCAGCAAAAGCCCCTCGTGGGCTAAATGCTAAGTGCCAAATGCTAAGTGCTGTCTTCTAGCTACTAATTGCCAACTGCTGCCGTTCCATCACCTTCGCGTACGTCGTCAGCGCCATCAACGGGAAATATTGCCGGTACATGTGATACTTCAGATAAAACACGCGCGGAAAACCCGTGCCCGGTAAATTGCGGCTCATCCCACGACCCGTCTTTCTTCTGCGTGCGCAGCAGGTATGCAATGCCTCGCGCCACCGAATCGCTGCGCGTATCGCTCGCCGCCAGCAGACCGAGCACCGCCCAGGCCGTCTGCGACGGCGTGCTGGGTCCGACACCCTTGGTATTGGCATCGTCATAGGAAGTGCAGGTTTCTCCCCAGCCGCCGTCGGCGTTCTGCACCATGCGCAGCCACTCCGCCGCCTGCTGCACATAAGGCTCGTGATGATCGACACCCATCGCCTCGAGCCCGCGCAGCACCAGAGCCGTGCCGTAGAGATAATTCACACCCCAGCGGCCAAACCATGATCCATCCGGCTCCTGCTCGCTCGCGAATGAACTGCAGCGCCCTCTTCACCGCTGGATGATTCTTGTCGTACCCGTACGTCGCCAGCATTTCCAGAATGCGTCCGGTAATGTCCACCGTCGGTGGATCGAGCATGGCATTGTGGTCGGCAAAGGGAATGTGCTGGAACACCATGCGGTCGTTGTCCTTGTCGAACGACGCCCAGCCGCCGTTGCGGCACTGCATGGAAAAAATCCAGTCAATCGCGCGCTGCACCGACTCGCGCTGATAGCGCCCGTTGGGATGCTCCACCCGGCTCAGTCCCAGGCAAACCATCGCGCTGTCATCCACATCCGGATAAAACTCGTTGTTAAACTCGAAGTACCATCCGCCCGGCTGGCCCTTGCGGATTCTTCACCTTCCAGTCGCCCACGGTGCGTACCTGCTTCTGCAGAATCCAGTCGGCGCACTTGATCATGCGCGGGTCGTTCGCCGGCACCCCGCACTCGCCCAGCGCGAACAGCGCGTAGGCCGTATCCCAGACCGGCGACTTGCAAGGCTGCATGCGGAAGGTCTCGCCTTCTTCGATCCCCAGCTTCTCGAATTCATCCATGGCGCGAATGAACTGCGGATCGTCCACCGAGTAGCCCAGACAGCGCAGCGCGATGATCGCATTCATCATCGAGGGATAGATCGCCCCCAGCCCATCGCTCATCTCGAAGCGCTCCAGCATCCACTTCTCGGCCTTGCGCAGCGCCATCGAACGCAGCGGCCGAATATGCACGCGCTCAAACCAATGGGTCAGGCGGTCCAGCGACAGGAAGAAATTCCGCCAGGAAATCCGCTTCTTATCCCATGGCAGGTGCATGCGTGACTTTGTCGCGCCCACCCACGAAAAGTTCTTCCACGCCCATCTCGTCCGGAATTTTCTTGAACGGCTTCTTGGCGTAGGCGATGGACAAGCGGCACCAGAATGGCTCGTGACCACGACGAAATCTCGTAGATGTTGAACCAGAACCAGTTCGGGAAACAGCACGATCTCCGGCGGAATCGCGGGCACGGCGTCGTAGTCGTACTGCCCAAAAAAACACAGATAGATCTTTGGTAAAAGTGTTGACCTGGGTGACGCCGCCCATCTCCAGTATCTTCTTACGCGCGCAGCGCCAGCGCCGGATGGTCCGCCTTATAGCCGGCCAGCTTCAATCCAAAGTAAGCCTTCACCGAGGCGCTGACGTTCGACGGTCCATCGGCGTAGATGCTCCAACCGCCGTCTTCGTTCTGATGTTGCAGAATGTAGCGGGCAGCCTTGGCGAAACGCTCCTCATTGCCTGTGCCCAGCAGAGAGTGCAGCAGGATGTAGTCCGACTCCAGCGTGGTATCGGCTTCTAACTCTCCGCTCCAGTAGCCCTCGGGGTGCTGGTCCGCAAACAGCGCCTGGCGCGCGCCGCCGACCGCAACAGCCACACGGCTGGCCAAGTCATCAATTTTCCCGAAGCGCAGCTGAGGCACTGCCGAAGCCGGACGTGGGGAGGAGGTATCTTCCATAAAAAGCTTGTCAGTCCGCGGTGGCGCTGCCCGGAGCGCTGGCAATCGCCTGCACAATTTCCGGCGGCAGGCCAAAGCGTACGTTCTCGGGCATTAGTTCGATCTCCTTCACGTTGCCAAAGCCCTCGCCGGCCAGGAACTTCACTACTTCTTCCACCAGGCACTCCGGCGCCGAGGCGCCGGCAGTCAACGCAATCGTGTTGACCCCATCGAGCCATTCCGGCCGGATATTGCGGTAACTATCGATTAGATGCGAGCTGGTGGTGAAATTGCGCGCCACTTCGACTAAACGGTTGGAATTAGAGCTGTTATCGGAGCCAACCACCAGCAGCAGGTCGGCGTCCGAAACCACGTGCTTCACCGCCTGCTGGCGATTTTCCGTGGCATAGCAGATATCCTGCGCCGCCGGTCCGGTAATGTTGGGGAATTTCTTCTCCAGGGCCGCGATGATGTCCTTGGTCTCGTCCAGACTCAGCGTGGTTTGCGTCAGATAAGCCACCCGGTCGGGATCAGGTACGGTAAGCGAATCGACCTCCTCGGGCGATCCCACAACTTGCGTCACCATCGGCGCCTCGCCCAGAGTCCCAATCACTTCGTCGTGATCGCGATGGCCGATCAGAATCAGCGAGTAGCCTTCCTTGGCAAACTTGACGGCCTCCACGTGAACCTTGGTCACCAGCGGGCAGGTAGCGTCAATCACGCGCAAACCGCGAGTCTGGCTGGCCGCCCGCACCTCGGGAGAGACGCCATGGGCGCTGTAAATCACGCGCTCGCCGTTGGGGACCTCGTCCACGCTATCGACGAAAATCGCGCCCTTTTGCTGCAACTCCTCCACCACAAAGCGGTTGTGGACGATTTCCTTGCGGACATAAATGGGCGGCCCAAAGGTATCGAGCGCAATGCCCACGATGTCAATCGCCCGCACCACCCCGGCGCAAAACCCACGCGGTTTCAGCAGCAGCAGCGTCTTCTCGCCGGCCGCGTTTTCGTTCTGTGGCAGCACTGAATTTGGAAGCACTGGTATCCTCGTCCCTCTAGGGTACACTTCTGCCTGAAGTTTAAGCTATAAGCGTACCGGACAAGTGCCGATCTGGTCAACGTAAGCCACAGAAACAGAGAGGATTAGCAGCGGGCGGCGAGTTTTCGAGGGTGAACGGGGAAGGGCCGGGAACCAGTGTGAAGCATGTGGGCGCGGGCGACCCGCCCGCGCACGGTCAGCGCCGCTTAACGCGCTGGCATGGTGGATGCCGCCCCGCAATGGAGATGGTCCAGCGCCGCCGCGCACTGCGGTGTAACCGCGCCCGAGAGCTGGCTGGAACTGGAGTGGTGGCAAAAGCGATGGACCGTCGAGGCTTGGATCGGCTATCTCGCGGACCGAGAGTCGGCGGACGAAGTGACTGCGCTGCGCCAATTTACCCACACCGGTCGGCCGCTTGGGGCGGCCCCATTCGTCGCACAGCTGGAACAATCTACCCTTCACCTGCTCGCCCCGCGCAAAAGAGGTCGTCGCCAAAATCCGGTCGCAGATTCGAAACAATCAGCGATTGCTTTTGTCGCTTAGTCGGAATTGGGGTCAGTCCCGTCTGGAAGCTGTGAAGAAAATTGTCGCTCGATCCAACAACGCCATTGCGAAATTAGCCAGCGCCGGTAAACTGCGGAGGTGAACGACTACGGCGTGCCGGCTGAACCGCGACTTGCCTCCATCAATCGACAACAACTGGTGCTGCGCAGCATCGACGTTCGAACAGTTGATCGACGAAGATCATAGCGCGCGCCTGATCTGGCAGTTGATCGGCCGTCTGAACCTGGGCCTGTATCACGCGCAGATCGCGGCGGTGGAAGGGCGCGCCGGGCGGGAGCACACCGATCCGCAGTTGTTGATCAGCTTGTGGATTTACGCGTACAGCCGTGGCCTGAGTTCGGCGCGCGAGTTGGCGCGGCAGTGTGAATACGAACCCGGATGTCAATGGCTATGCGGGTTGCAGGCGATCAGCCACCGGACGCTGTCCGGCTTCCGTTCCGATTACAAAGCAGCGCTGGACGACCTGTTCGTGCAGGTGCTGGGTATGATGAGCGCCGAGGGGCTGATCAGGCTGGAGCGGGTGACGCTGGACGGAACCAAGATCAAGGCGAACGCGGGCGGCAACAGCTTCCGGCGCCAAGAGAAACTGGCGGCGCACCTGGAGTTGGCGCGCGAGCAGGTGCGGGAGCTGAACGCGCAGGCGGAGGAAGAAGAGAAGAGCGCGAGTCGGCGGGCCGCGGCGCAACGACGCGCCGCACGGCAACGAGTCAGTCGGCTGGAAGCGGCGGTGCGCGAGGTCGAGCGCCTGCAACAGGAGAAGAAACACGAGCGCGACCGGTTTGTGGCCCGCGCCTCCAGCAGCGATCCCGAGGCGCACGTGATGCGCAACGGCGAAGGTGGCACCGTCCCCAGTTACAACCTGCAACTGCTTACCGACACGCAACACGGGATCGTAGTGAACGTCGAGGCCACGACCGATGCCATCGACTACCGGCAGATGAAGCCGGCGCTGGAACGCTGCGCAACCACGCTGGGACGCAAGCCCAAACAGATCGTGGCCGATGGCGACTATACCAATCACGCCTCGGTGCAGGCGGCCGCCGAGCAGGGAGTGGACTTCTACGGGTCTTGGCAGGACAGTTGGCGGGCGGTGGAGCGCGATGCGCAGGGACGGCACGCCGAGTTTCTCGCCAGCGCGTTTCCTTACGATGCCGCGCAGGACAGATTTACCTGTCCGGCGGGACAAACGCTCACCCACCATGCGCTCATGAATCGTGACCACGGGGTACGCACCCACGTTTACCGCGCCCCCAAGAAGGCATGCCCCAACTGCCCGCTGCGCGGTCAGTGCGCGCCGCAACCGGCACGGCCAGACTGGCGGCGCTCGATTACGCGCCTGCAAGAACCATCGGCGACGACCGCGTTTAAACAGAAAATGGCAACGGAGGAAGCCAAACAAATCTACGCGCGACGCTCCCAGATCGCCGAGTTTCCGCACGCCTGGATTAAAGAGCGCTGCGGCCTGCGACAGTTCCGCTGCAGAGGTCGCGTGAAAGTAGCCATGGAAGCGACTTGGGCTTGCCTAAGTTACAACCTGACAAGATGGTTCGGCCTAAAGCGGGCCCTGCAAGTACAGCCAGCATAGAATCCTTCAACGGGGGCCGGAAAGTGTGCGGACGCTAGTGATATCGGAAGGTCGAAGCACTTCAGGTAACTGGTGTCCGTCCGCCCGGTGGTCAGGAAAGGCGATTTCTTCACAGCTTCCTGTCCCCGAATTTCCGCAAGCTGGAAGCGGGGCAAACCGAGGCGGGATCTTTTGCTTTCAACGGCACGGAATACCAAGCTGGTCAGGACTAGTTAACGCAGGCTTTGTCTCGATGGGCTGGTTCGGCAAAAACAAAGGGTTCGACGAGTTCCGCAGTACGGGGTCGGGCGCGTTCGGTGAGAATTCTGCCCATTTCAATGTCGAGCAGGTAGGGAGGACTCCTTCCAGCACAGTGCCTACTTCCGGCAGGGGCAACATGCACTTCGGAGAACACTTTCCTCTGTCGCTTGGAGCGATAGACCACATCAAGGAGTCGAACCAGTGAAAACAGACACTCACAGTGCGGCGTGGACTTTTGCAGGTTGGATCGGGCTGGCGTTGTTCTTGCTAACTTGGGTTGAGGTCGCTCTCCCTGCCGCTAGGAAGCTACTCGCGCGTGTTCTCCCAACGCAGGTCTTCGCTTGTTTGATCCTTGCATCTGGGCTTTGCATAGCTGCCGGCATTCTTAAGAAGAGATGGTTTCTTATACCCGGCGTGGCAGCCCTTCTGTCGATTGCTCTTTTTTTGGTGAGTGTCTTTTCGGAGTAAAGGAAAATCCAAGGGGGCTGGCCCACCCTTTCCGGTTTGTTTTGCCCTCTTCTCGAATGAGGCTGCCGCACCCTTGTATCTTCCATTTCCAGACGCGACTACGATGAGGTCGCGTTTCGGCGGAGAGGTCGTCGCACCCTTAGGCCGAGGTTGAGCCTGTGCGCAGAGCGGCCCCCGCCCCTCTCTTTTCGACGCCGTGGAGAATCGAAGGCCTTTTGAGCCTGCATGTTCAAGGTCGGCGCCAAGAGTTTGCCCGGGGCGGAAGCCGGAACCGCAGATTAACTCTAGGAGCCACTCATGCACAAGCAGGAAGCTTTTCTCTGTTGTGGAATCGATGTCAGCGCGGCCCAACTCGCCGTCGCCCTCGCGGGCGATGACGGGAAAGGTCTGCAACGCAGTTTTCCCAACCAGGCCAGCGGACACCAGGCGCTGATCCTGTGGCTGCAAAAAAGCGGGAGGCGCATTCGGGTTTGTCTGGAAGCCACCGGCCGCTACAGTCTCGACCTGGCGCTGGCTTTGCAGGCCGTGGCGGGAATCGAAGTGGCGGTGCTCAATCCCAAGAAGGTGCATGCTTTTGCCGCCACCCTGTGCCGCAGCAAAACCGATCCCGCCGACGCCCAGGTGCTGGCCGAGTATGCCCGGCGCATGCCCTTCCAACCCTGGCAGCCGCCCCCCGCGTCCGCTCTGGAACTGCGCACTCTGACGCGCCACATCGCCGCCCTCACCCAGCAGCACACCCAGCAGAGCAATCGTCTGCATGCGCTTTCGGCTTCCTGCACCGGCTCGCGCTGGGTGCAACAAGACCTGAAACGCTCGCTGCGCGATCTGCAGCGGCGCACCGAAAAGATGCGGCGCGCCGCCCTGGCCCTCATCACCGGGGACGCCGAACTACGCCCGCGTTTCGCCCGCTTGTTGAGCATGCCTGGTATCGGCGAGGTCAGCGCCCTCAACCTCTTGGGAGAACTCGCGCTGCTGGCCCCCAACCTCACCGTACGCCAATGGGTGGCGCACAGCGGACTGGATCCCGCCCATCACGACTCCGGCAGCTCCGTACATAGACGCGCACGCATTAGCCGCGCCGGCAACCGCTATCTGCGGCGCGCTCTGTACATGCCCGCCCTAGTCGCAGTGCGCCACGATCCCCACCTGCGCGCCTTCTACCACGCATTGATCGCCCGCCACAAAGCCAAACTGCAAGCCCTCATGGCTGTCGCCCGCAAGATGCTGCACGCCATCTTCGGTATGTTCCGCGGCCGCACCGACTACGACGGCTCCCGTTTGTTCCCCGAACTCGAACTGGCATCCGCCGCCTAAAAAAGAGAGAGGTTCTCCTGCACCGCTCCAGAGAGAAAAAACCTTTGACTTGAAAGAGAGAATCTGCGCGGTTTGAGGCTGTTACGAAACTATTATCTGCGGGAACAGGATAGTGGCATGATGCCTTTAGCAACGAGGACGAATGCATGGGATTCATCCAAGGAGAGGGTCGGACGCAGGGCACGTTGTTTCCTGTGAGGTTGGAGGATCTGATTCCCGCTGATCATGTGTGTCGTGTGATCGAGGCTTTTGTGGCCAGACTAGACATGGAACGGTTAGGCTTTTTGCGAGCTGAAGCTGCCGAGACGGGACGGCCGGGATATGATCCGCGGGATCTATTGAAGCTTTACCTGTACGGATACCTGCAGCAAGTTCGTTCTTCGCGGCGGCTGGAAGCCGAGTGTCAGCGCAATATCGAGCTGATGTGGTTGTTAGGACGGCTCTGTCCCGACCACAAGAGCATTGCGGAGTTCCGGCGCTTGCACCACGATGCGGTGGTGCAAAGCGGAGCCGAGTTGATTGGCTTTGCCCGTTCGGTAGGACTGGTGCGGGGAGAATGGATTGCGATCGATGGCTCGAAATTCCGTGCTGTCAGCAGCGTAAGCAGTGTGCATGAGCGGCAGGTGTGGCAGCGCTATCTGGAACGCATGGAGACTGCCGACGCTGCCGAGGAACCGGTCATCGACTCCAGCGCCGTAGCCAGCGCGCTGGAAAAGCTGAGACAGCATGCCGAACCGGAAGTGGGTTTTATGCACAGTGCACAGGGACAAGTTCCCGCTTATAACGTGCAAACCGCGGTCGATGCGGAGCACGGTCTCATCGTGGCGCAACAGGTGACCGACCAAGCCAACGATACTCGGAGTCTGCTGCCCATGGCCGAAGCTGCACAGGCAGCGGTGGGACAGGCGAGGCTGAATGTCATCGCCGATGCGGGCTACTCCAACGGGGAACAGGCGGCGACGTGCGAGGCGAAGGGCATCGTTCCGCATCTCCCTGCCAACCGTGGAGTGAACAAGCAGGGCGACGGTACACTGTTTGACCGCACCCGGTTTCACTACCAGGAAGCAAGCGATACCCTGTTGTGCCCGGGGGGGCATCATCTGCAACGGCAAGGCCGCAAAGGCCGGTCGGTGGTTTACGCCGGGCGAGCGGAAATCTGTGGGGTTTGCCCGCTGAAGTCGCAATGTACCCTGAGTTCACGCCGCCTGGTCAAACGCCATTTGCATGAAGCCGCACTGCAGCGCATGCAGGCACGGGCGACCGCAGCGGTGATGCGACTTCGCAGTTGCCTGGTGGAACATCCGTTCGCCGCCATCAAATACCACATCTTTGGCCATCCTCGCTTTCTGCTACGAGGCCTGCAGGGAGCCCAAACCGAGATCGGCCTGGCAGTGATGGTCTATAACCTCAAACGCATGCGGAAAGTACTGGGCGGAGCCGCATTGCACACGGCTCTGGCGAGGCCCTAACGCACTCGGCAGCCGCTCCCTAGAACGAAACTCTAACTCAACATGAAAAGATTCACGGCTGGTCAGCGCGCCCGCTCGCAGTTTCGTAACAGCCTCGCTTTTTGCAGGGTGCGCACCACGGACCTCGATCCGGTATCCCATCCGTTTTATTAGCTGCAAAATCCATCTACCCATTGGCCTTGATCATCTGCTCGGCGTGCTTGCGGGAGGTTTCCGTAAGCTTGGCGCCGCTGAGCATGCGGGCTACTTCTTCGGTGCGCTCCTCGCCGGTGATGAGGCGAACTGTGGTACGGGTACGTCCGGCGGAAGCTTTCTTTTCGATTACATAATGATGGTCGGCGAAGGTGGCGATCTGCGGCAGGTGAGTCACGCACAGCACTTGGTTGCTGCGGGAAAGAGCTTTTAGCTTTTTGCCTACGGCTTCGGCGGCGCGGCCGCCTATGCCGGTGTCGATTTCGTCGAAGACTAACGTGCGCTGCGAGGAACCGCTTCGCGGCGCACGGCTCGCTGCGCTCGCGGACACGGGCGAGGGCGCCCGCGCCACATGAGCTTTTTCCACACGAGTTGTGCCGGCTTCTACACTTGCTTTCAGGGCTAGCATGACTCGTGAGAGTTCTCCGCCGGAGGCTATCTGCTCTAACGGGCGCTGTGGCTCTCCGGGATTGGTCGAGATTAGGTACATTACCTGATCGAAGCCGGCGGCGGTCCAGTTCCCCGCCTCGTCTGCGCCGCTGACTTCGATGTGAAAGCTCGATCTCATAGCCAGGTCATTGATCTCGGCTTCGACCAGCTTCTCTAACTTGCGCGCGGCCTCGTAACGCTTCTTGGAAATCGCACGCGCTGCCCGCAGATATTCTTCCGCCGCCAGGGCTAGCTCGGCGTGGAGTTGGCGCAGGGTCTCGTCCTTGTTCTCCATTTCGGAGAGCTTGCGGGTTACCTCGGCGCCGTGCTGGATTGCGTCTGCGAGCGTGGGACCGTATTTGCGTTTGAGACGATCGAGCGCGGCCAGACGATCCTCGACTTCGGCCAAGTGCTCGGGCGAAGCTTCGATGCCGCCGGCGTAGTCGCGCAGGCTGGCGCCGACGTCTTCCACGCTGATGCGGGCCGTGTCGAGCGCCGCCAGCGCTTCCTGGAACTTGGGCTCGTAGCGCGCCAGGTCTTCGACCTGCTTCTGCGCGGCGCGCAGCGACGCCGACGTCGAAGCGCTGCCTTCGTAGAGCAGATCGAAGGCGTTCATGGCCGCGCCGTAGATTTTCTCCGCGTTGGCCAGCACACGTTTCTCAACTTCCAGGCGCTCGTCTTCGCCCGGTTGCAGCTTGGCATCGTCGATCTCGCGCTTCTGGAAGGTCCAGAGATCGAGCAGGCGCAGGCGATCCTGTTCGTCGCGCTGCAGTTCCTCGATGCGGTTGGCGACATCTTTCCACTTGGCGAAAGCTTCCGCGGTGGCTTCGACTTGAGTACCAGAAAATGCATCGAGCAACGCCAGGCGCGAGGCGGCGTCGAAGGAAAGCAAAGATTCGTTCTGCGCGTGAATGATGGCTAGCTGTGAAGCCAGCTGCCGCAGCACCGCCACCGTGGCCGGCTGATTGTTGACGAAGACTCGGCCCTTGCCACCGGCAGCAATTTCGCGCCGCAGAATGATGGACTCGTCGCCGCTGCTGTCGATGCCGTTGGCTTCGAGGATTTTGGCGACAGTCTTTTCCGCCGCGCCTTCCACTTCAAACACCGCCGAAATCAAGGCGCGCTCGGCGCCGGAGCGAATCACATCGCTGGAGGCCTTATCGCCCAGAAGCAGAGCCAGCGCATCGATGAGTATGGATTTGCCGGCCCCGGTTTCGCCGGTCAGAAGATTCAAGCCGGGCGCGAACTCAACTACCAGGTTATCAATGACGGCGTAATTTTCAAGCCGCAGTTCGATGAGCACCGGCTGTCCTGGAATGAAGGAAGTTGAGCGCAGGATAGCATGGAAGGACTGCGTTGGCGATTTAGCCTTCGAGGGCAGCGGGTGCCCCTCGATAAGAGCGAAGGCGTTGTCAAGGGCACACGGTTCCTGTCCGGTGCGCAGCACCGGATGGGTTTGCCGTTTTAAGTTCTGAGGAGCAAAGACTCTGGAACATCTCACCCTGAATCACAAAGCGTCCGCGAAACCGGCGTAGGCGACGATGCCTGGCAACCCGAAGACTTCGAAGAAGAGGAAGAAAGCCAGCAGGAAGATGCCAGTGAGCCAGCCAATGTTTCAGCCAGTGTGGAGCGGGCGCCCTCGCCCGCTACTCTATCCACGGAGACGGCTGCCGTCAGACAAAATGAAGAATGGAAAGAAGTGCATCTTTTGGAGTCAGCCCTTGAAGGAGCAGAGCGAGGCAACTGGCGCGACCTGAAGACTGTCTTCGAACTAGCAGGAATATTCCCGGCTAGAGACGGGGCAACTTGCGACAACAATGTCGATGGCGGATAAAGGGGGGCCATCCCGCAGAGGACGCCGTGGCGCTGCACTGCGGGCGCAAACTTCGCGCCCGCCTGGACGGGTCAAAGACCCGTCCCTACATGGACCGTGGCGCCTGGAGGGATGAAGACCCATCCCCACATGGAGGCTGGGACGATTCCCACACGAACCTCTCTGTGCCGACTGCCTTATAATAGGAGGGTTCTGTAGTCCACCTGGGCCTGCTCTGAGGGCCCGGTCAGGCTGCGGCGGTCCCTAAGGGCGGTTTCTTCTTGACGATTTCCAGCGATAGCATTGTGGTTCGCGGGGCGCGGGTCCACAACCTTAAGAACATTGATTTCGATATCCCGCACAATTCTCTGACCGTGGTCACTGGGGTTTCCGGGTCGGGCAAATCTTCCCTTGCCTTTGACACTATTTATGCCGAAGGGCAGCGGCGCTATGTGGAGTCGCTGTCAGCTTATGCGCGGCAGTTTCTGGAGAGGATTGAGAAGCCGGATGTAGATGTAATCGACGGCATTGCGCCGGCGGTGGCCATACGGCAGAAGAACACTACACGGAATCCGCGGTCGACTGTGGCCACAGCGACGGAGATCTACGATTATCTGCGGCTGCTGTTTGCGCGCGTGGGGCGGACCTATTGTTCGCAGTGCGGGAACGAAGTGAAGAAAGATACCGTCGATGAAGTGGCGGCGGCGGTGTTGGGGCTGGGGGAGGGGACGCGGCTGAATGTGTTGTTTCCGCTGGTTTCCGGGGCGGTTTCTGCTGAGGACAGTAAAGCTGGAGGCGGTAAGGAACGTCGGGCCGGCGCGGCTCGGGCGGGGCGCTCTCGCGACAGCCGGCGGGACGCCGGCGCTACGGTTGGCCGCGCTACGCTCGCTACGGTTTCCGACACATTGAAAGTGCGGCTGGGGGAGTTACGGTCGCGGGGGTTTAATCGGCTTTATCAGAGTGGGGAGATTTTTGAGTTTTCTACGCCGGAGTCGCTGCTTGATGTGAACTTCGCGGAGCCGGTGTTTCTGCTGGTGGATCGGATTGCGGTTTCGGCGGAAGCGCGGGCGCGCATTGTGGATGCGGTCGAGATCGGCTTATCGGGAGTCGGGCGAAGTGATCTTCGAGACCGCTCCGCGAGACGGTGGGGCGCCGGAGCGGCTGCGGTTTTCGCAGCGCTTTGAGTGCAAGCGCTGCAACCTGCGGTACGAGGAACCTGAGCCTCGGCTGTTTTCGTTCAACAATCCCTATGGGGCGTGCCCGCGCTGCCAGGGGTTTGGGAATACGATCGATTTCGATCTCGATCTGGTGATTCCGGACCCCTCGAAGAGCTTGAATGAAGGCGCGATCGATCCCTGGACCAAGCCCAAATACCGCCCGCTGTTTACCGAACTGAAGCGGTTTGCACGGCAGGCGGAGATTCCACTGGATGTGGCTTGGGAGGAGCTTGATCCTGAACATCGGCGGTTGGTGATCGAAGGCGAAGGGCGCTTCATGGGAGTGCGCGGATTTTTCGCGCATCTCGAACGCAAAAAATACAAACTGCACGTGCGCGTGTTTCTCAGCCGTTATCGGGGATATTCGGAGTGTTCGACCTGCGGGGGAAATCGCCTGCGCGCGGAAGCCCGGCAGGTGAAGATCGCGGGCAAGAATATTTGCGAAGTCTGCAGTATGACGGTGGAAGAGGCGGCGAAGTTTTTTGAGCAAGTTGAGTTAGGTGAACAGGAGGCCGCGATTGCGGACAAGCTGCTGCTGGAAATTCGCGAGCGGCTGCGGTTTTTGAACGATGTTGGGCTGGAGTACCTTACGCTCGACCGGCTGTCGTCAACCCTTTCCGGCGGCGAAGCGCAGCGCATTCAACTGGCCACGTCGCTGGGGTCGCGTCTGGTGGGAACGCTGTATGTGCTGGACGAGCCCTCGATTGGATTGCACAGCCGCGATACGCACCGCCTGATCAAGATTCTTCACGATCTGCGCGATCTGGGAAATACGATTCTGGTAGTGGAACACGATCCCGAGGTGATGCGAGCTTCCGACGGAATTCTCGACCTGGGACCGGGCGCGGGGGAAAGCGGCGGCAAGGTGATCGCGGCGGGAACTTACGATCAGATTCAGACGATGCCGGGCTCGCTTACCGGGCGTTATCTCTCCCACGAGTTGCGCATAAAGTTGCCTGTGGCGCGCCGGGAACCGGGTTCGCGGCAGATTGAGATCTTCGGGGCGCGCGCCCACAACTTGAAGAACCTTGATCTGAGTATTCCGCTGGGAATGATCGTGGCTATCACCGGCGTCTCCGGCTCGGGAAAGTCGACCTTGCTGCATGACGTGCTGTATCCGGCGTTGTCGACCGCGCTGAAGCAATCCGGCAATGGGATCGCGTCTGGGGTAGCGGCGCCGGCTCACGGTTATGACCGGATTGAGGGCGCGGAATATCTCGACGACGTGGTGCTGGTGGACCAGTCTCCGATTGGGCGCACGCCGAGGTCGAATCCGGTTACGTACATCAAGGCTTTCGATGGGATTCGGGAGCTGTTCGCTTCCCTTCCCGAGTCGCATAAGCGTGGGCTGACGGCTGGACATTTTTCCTTCAACGTTCCGGGTGGACGGTGCGAGACCTGCCAGGGCGATGGGACTGTGACTGTGGAGATGCAATTTCTCGCCGACGTGGAATTGATTTGCGAGGAGTGCAAAGGGAAACGCTACAAGCCGCAAGTGCTCGACGTGCGCTACCGCGGCAAGAACATACACGACACCTTGAATCTGACGGTGAAGGAGGCGTTGCAGTTCTTTGCCAATGTGCCGAAGATCGTGGAAAAACTGCGCGTGCTGGAAGAAGTTGGGCTGGGTTATTTGCGGTTGGGGCAGTCGGCAACGACGCTTTCCGGAGGCGAAGCGCAGCGCATGAAGCTGGCGGCGCATTTGCAGCCGGCGTCCAAGGCGGCGGGCCGCGCAGCGACGGCGGAGGCGAGCCGGCGGAAGCGGCGTGTTCTGTATATTTTTGATGAGCCTACTACCGGGCTGCATTTTGACGATGTGAGCAAACTGCTGGCCGCGTTTCGCCGCTTGATTGATGCGGGCGGATCGATTCTGGTGATCGAGCATAATCTGGAAGTGATCAAGACGGCGGATTGGGTGATCGATCTGGGACCAGAGGGTGGAGGGCGCGGCGGATACGTGGTGGGAGCGGGTACTCCGGAGGCGATTGCGGAGTTGCCGGATTCTTACACTGGTCAATTTTTGGCGGGAGTGTTGAACGGAAATGGAAGTGGGCGGAGTTAAAACACAGGGGGCACAGGGAGGCACAGTGCGAGGCCCTTGGCGACCACTTTTTTCTTGGGCTCTTCGGCTGACTGTGGCGATCGGCTGCGTTCTGTTTGGCTTCCCCGCTTCCGCGCAGGATACTGGCAGGACGGTGCGTCATCACAGGGTGGCGGTGGAGGATCCGTCTTTCCCTCCCGAACTTATCGAGGCCGAGACAGATATCGGGAAGCAATACTTTGCTGGGGCCGAGGCGCTGCTGAAAAAAGTTGTTGAGCGCGACGCGAGCAATTTTCAAGCATGGTTTGACCTCGGGTTTGTGTACAACGCGCTGGGCCAGCACGATGACTCCATCGCAGCGTACCGGAAATCGGTGGCCGCCAAGCCCGATGTCTTCGAATCCAACCTCAACCTCGGGCTGATGCTGGCCAAAACGGGCCAGGCGGACGCAGAACAATTTCTGCGCGCGGCTACTCAGTTGAAGCCCACGTCGGAGGTGGACGAGGGTCACTTCCGCGCCTGGATAGGATTAGCCCACGTGATCGAGGGAAGCAAACCGGAAGAGGCGCTTGAGGCTTACCGGCAAGCTGCGGTCATCCGGCCAAAGGATTTGGAGCCGCACCTCTCCGCCGGATTGTTGCTGCAAAAGCTGAATCGCTTTGCCGACGCAGAGCAGGAGTACAAGAACGCGCTGGCAATCGATTCCGCTTCGGCCGATGCACTTACCGGCCTGGCTAACATTTACATGCGCGGGCACCTGTTTGGGCAGGCGGAGGAGGTGCTGCGCAAGCTGCTGGTCCTGCATCCCGACGATGCTGGAGGCCACCTGCAATTGGGACGTCTGCTGCTGCTTGACGGGAAGAACGACGACGCTCTCGCGGAGTTGCAAGCCGGCTTGAAGATCGCTCCCGGCGAGGTTGGAGCCCAGCGCGATTTGGCAGACCTCTACGCCACTATGGGTAAGTTCGATCAGGCGGAGATGCAGTATCGGGCGCTGCTGGCTGCGAATCCGAGGGATGCGGAGTTGTATTTCGGCCTCGGGCGGGCGCTGCTGAAAGAGCACAAATTTCCGGAGGCGCAACAGGAGCTATTGATCGCAGTGAAATTGAAACCCGATTTCGCCGCGGCCTACGGCGACCTGGCTGCAGCCGCCAACGAAAACCAGAACTACCAGTTGGAACTCGGGGCATTGGACGCACGAGCCAAGTTAGTGCCGGAGCTGCCAATTGGATACTTCCTGCGAGCCACAGCCTACGATCACCTGCGCGACGCCAAACAAGCGGCACTCAATTATCATAAGTTTCTAGAGGTGGCGAATGGGCAGTATCCGGACCAGGAGTGGCAGGCTCGCCACCGTTTGATAGCGATCGAGCCCAAGAAGAAGTGAAATGGCGGAAAGTGATTCGATCGATGCGGAACTGGCATGGGGCGGGCGGTGTTGGCCACGTCTAGCCTGTAGGACTCTGCGTGACGCGATCATCGTACTGACGTTCGTGACGGTGGTGGCTGGGGTCTCAGCGTCCAAAGAGGAGCCCTTGCCGGCTCTCATTGCGCGAGCGGAATCGGCGCGAATGGAGTCCCGCCCTCCACTGTATACGGCCATTGCCGAGCGCCAGCTTTTGGCCGCCGATCAACTCTATAACAGTGGCAAGGTGGATGAGGCGCGGGCCGCGGTCAGCGATGTAGTTACGTACTCGGAAAAAGCCCACGATGCGGCCAGCCATTCGGGCAAGCAACTCAAGCACACAGAAATTCAGTTGCGTAAAATGGCGGTGAAACTGCGGGACATCAAGCGCAGCTTGCCCTTTGAGGAACAAGCTGCGGTGCAAGACGCCGCCGACCATCTGGAACGTTTGCGCTCCGATCTGCTGGCCCGCATGTTCGGCAAAGGTGAAAAGTGAAGAGAATCGCTTTTCGAGTCGCCTGCTGTGCGCTGCTGCTGTTCACCGGTGCGGCAGCGGCAGGCCGTCACGAGGTTCTGACCGACCCGGAAATTGACAAGCTGCGCGATACCGCTATGGAGCCCGACCTGCGGCTCAAGCTCTATATCGAGTTCGCGCGGGCGCGGCTGGACGCTTTGGAGAAGGTTCGCTCCGATCCCAAAGTTACCGACCGCGGCCAGGAGACACACGACCGGCTGCAGGACTTCCTCGATATATACGACGAACTCGACGAGAATATCGATAACTTTGCAGACCGCAAGGCAGACATTCGCAAGGTTCTGAAGCTGATTATCGAAGCCGATACGGAATTCCAGTCCAAGCTGCGTGCGCTGAAAGATTCGAGTGATGCCGCCAAAGACGAAGTGAAAGGTTATGAGTTCGTGCTGAGCGATGCGCTGGATGCGGTCGACAGCGGCGTCGAAGACCATCGTAAATTGCTGGGGGAGCAGGAAGTCGACGCGAAGAATCACAAGCTGGCCAAGCCGGAGCCAACCTATAACGATCCCCGGCTGAAAAGCGATCGGCCGCGGGACCGGTGAAAACGGATGGCTCGCGTTTACTTCCCTTCCAGATCGATCGACGCCACCGGTAAGTCCCAGTGCGCGTCGAGGTAGACGTTGCTCGCAACGTCTCTACAGTGGGGGTTTCTTGCCGAACGATGAACAGCTTATTCTGGGGCTCTTCGAGGATGGAGACCGTGCCCTCATGGCGGCGGACGTCGGCGAATTATCGCGCATCTTCGCCGACGACTACGTGCAATACGACGAGTCAGGACAGTCTTTCACCAAGCAAGACGTGATCGACAAGCTCAAGAGCGGAGTGGTTCGTTATGTCTCGATGATTTCTACCGGGCGCCGGATACGAGTGTTTGGGGATTTCGCTGTCGTCCACGGATCAGAGGATGACGAAGTCGAACAAGGGGGAAAGCTATCTTCGGTCCGATACATCTACATGGATGTCGTCGCGAAGCGCGACGGAAAATGGCAGATTCTTGGGTCACAACTGGCAAAACCAGTCCAGCGTTGTGCTTGAGAGGGCTGACAGCAAACAGCCTTTAACCGCAAAGAACGCAAAGAAAAGCCGCAAAGGGCGCGAAGAAAACCGCGTAGGAAGACGGGACGCTACCCGAGGCGATCTTACTGACGGCTGATGGCTGACGGCTGACGGCTGAGTCTGTTCTGCCAGTGGCTCCACACAAACCACACCGCGGCCGCCACTAGCATCACACCGATGACTGCGTCGAACTTGTGAAAGTACTTACCCAGTTCGCGCCAATTCTCTCCCAACTTCATTCCCAGGTAGGCCAGACCGAGGCACCACGGCCATGATCCCAGGAAAGTGTAAATGTGGAATCTGCCGCGGGGCATGCGGGCCACGCCTGCGGGCAGCGCTATGAAGGTGCGGACCACGGGAAGCAGGCGCGCGATGAAAACCGCGAGGTATCCCCAACGATGGAAGAAGCGGTCGGCCAGATCCAGTTCGCGGCGTCCCATGAGAATCCAGCGGCCATATTTTTCTACCAGGGGACGCCCGCCGTAGTAGCCGATTTCGTAGGCCACCAGCGAGCCTAAGTTGCAGCCGATGGCTCCCGCAGTGGCTGCCCAGAAGAGCTTCAGCGTGCCTTCATAGACCAGGTAGCCGGCGAAGGGCATGATCAGCTCGGAAGGCAGGGGAATGCAGGCGGATTCGATCGCCATGAGGATGGCGATTCCGCCGTAGCCGGTGGCTGCGACTACGGACTTGATGAATACAAATAGGACGGCGAGAATTTTTTCGGTCATGCGGGCTGATGCGCTAGAACGAGCCTTCTTGGGTGAACGTGTATCCGGGTAGCGAGGCGCCCTCGGCGCTTTTAGCTACCTTCACGCGGAGCGCCGAGCTTTCCGCGGGCGCGCCCCCAGCAGGGCGTAGCATGGCATACTGCGAGAATACTTCGCTATACACCTTGGTAACCAGATAGTCCTGGCCGTTTTCGTTGTTGCGCCAGATCTGCCCGAGTTGGATGGATTTCACCGCCACGTATTTTTGCCGGAAATGCCGCCGGGGCAGACGATCACCCGACGCACCGTTGCTTTGTCGCTTCCTCAGCCAGACTACCGGGACGAGCAGCGTGCGTCAATTGTGGCGGTGGTTCGGGAGGGTCTTTGGTCATGCGACAGCTTCGCTTTGTTCCGTGTGTACGGTGGGCTGGAACTTTAACCGCAGGGATCACAGGGAGGCACAGGGAAAATCGTTGCGGAGCGATTTGCTAACATGAAGCCGTGGTTTGGAGGAGTGATTGATGGCACGCGGTTTGGGTCCTCGGCAGCCGGCTAAGACGGGGCGTCAGGAAGGAGCGCGAGTTCGAGCGCGGGAGAACACTCGGAAACTTGTGCGGACAGATAAGTCATTGAGAGGGGGACGGCCGAAGCCTGTCCTGAGCAAAATCGAAGGAGCGGCAGCTCCTAAACAAGCCACGGTACGCTACGATCCGCTGGCTCCCGGGCGGGTGCAGGAGATTCTTCACCGGCTGGATCAGCTTTACCCCGATGTGACTTGTGCTTTGCATCACAAGAGCGCGTGGGAGTTGGTGGTGGCGACCATTCTTTCCGCCCAGTCGACCGACGTCAATGTGAACCGGGTGACGCCGGAGCTGTTCAAGAAATATCCGACGGTGCAGGATTTCGCCGCGCTGACTCCAGAGCAGTTGCAGCCGGATATCTACTCGACGGGGTTCTTTCGCAATAAGGCAAAGTCGGTGGTGGGCGCGGCAAAACGCGTGGTCAGCGAGTTCGGTGGGCAGGTGCCGGATGATATGGAGAAGCTCCTCACTTTGCCCGGCGTGGCGCGAAAGACGGCGAACGTCGTATTGGGAAGCTGGTTCGGCAAGGCGGAGGGCGTGGTAGTGGATACGCATGTGACCCGCATCGCTCGCCGACTGGAACTCACGAAGAGCACGGATGCTCCTAAGATCGAGCAGGATTTGATGAAGGTGATCCCGCGCGAGAAGTGGATTCTGTTTTCTCATCAGATTATTTGGCATGGGCGGCGGTTGTGCATGGCGCGGTCACCCAAGTGCGCGGAGTGTCCGCTGGAGAATTTGTGCCATGCCGCGGACAAGACGTGGAGTACGGTGGAGATTCATAAGAATGCCAAGTGAGTGGGATTGTTTTGATCCGGCCGCTCGGCGGGTGGGCTGCCTGGGCGGGACGCCCTCGCGACAGCCGGCGGGACGCCGGCGCTACTTAAACACAAAGCGCAATCTTGGTTGGTTTGCTATTGTCATCTTGATGAGCACTTTTGCTACTTCTCAGACTTTGCCCGCTCCTACTGCAATCACCGATCCCAAGTTGGTCACCAGCAAGCCCAATGCACAGGTAGAGAAAAGCCTGACGATTCAAAAGCTGTACATGACGCGGGCAATTGGGGGGACGGCGTGGTCGCCGGATGGAAAGACGATTGCGTTTGTTTCGAACATCAGCGGGCGGAATAACCTCTGGCTGGTGCCGGCCGCGGGCGGGTGGCCTACGCAGCTTACGATCAGCGATCAGCGGCAAAGCCAGCCTTCGTGGTCGCCCGACGGCCGGTGGATTGCCTATCAGTCCGATTACGACGGCGACGAACAGTGGGATATTTTTCTGGTCTCGCCGAAAACCGGACACGTGGTGAATGTGACGAACACGCGGCTGATCTCCGAGGAGCATCCGGTCTGGTCCCCGGACGGGCGTTATCTGGCCTACATGGTTAAGCCGAAGACGTCGTCGGTGTTCGAGATCGATACTTACGACACGCTGATGCGCGAGACCCGGCATCTGACGACGAATACGCCGCAGGACAAAGTGAACTTCGATCCGGTCTGGTCGCATGACGGCAAGTGGATTGCCTACACGCAGCAGCAGGCCAAGGGCACGGACTCGAATATTTTTGTCGCCGAGGTTGCCAGCGCGGCCAGCACGCTGGTCACGCCGCATCAGGGCGAGGAACTGTACGAAGCGGTCGAATCCTCTCCCGACGGAAAGCGGCTGTTGATTACCTCCAATGCAGCCAATGGATACGAGAATGCCGGGTTGCTGGAGCTGGCGTCGAAAAAGATCACTTGGCTGACCAAAGACAAGTGGGAAGTCGAGGGCAGCGGATTTTCTCCCGATGGCAAGCACGTGGTCTGGACCGCGAATGTGGACGGCAACACCGACATTTTTCTTCACGACATGTTGTCGGGCAAGACGACTTCCCTTCCCTTGCCGAAAGGCGTGAACACGCCGGCGGGAGCGGAGTCTGCGTTTTCGCGCGACGGGTCTCGGCTGCTTTATTACCACAATGGGCCCGGTTCTCCGAACGATGTGTGGACTTATTCGCTGGCCGATGGAAAGTCGCAGCGGGTGACTGATTCTCTGGTGGCGGGCATGCGAGCCGAGGATATGGTCGAGCCACTGCTGGTGCACTATCTCAGCCGCGACGGCAAGTGGACGATTTCCGCGTTTCTTTATGTGCCTTACAACATGGCGCGGAACGGGCAGAACGCGGCCATCGTCTACATTCATGGAGGGCCGACTTCGCAGACGGTCAACTCCTTCAATCGATTTATCCAGTACGCCGCCAATCAGGGGTACATGGTGCTGGCGCCGAATTACCGCGGCTCGACCGGCTATGGCAAAGAATTCGAGCAGGCCAATCGCTTCGATATGGGCGGCGGCGATTTGCAGGATGTTCTGGCAGGAGTAGATTTCATCAAGCAAACAGGATTTCTCGATCCGAAAAAGATTGCGGTGATGGGAGGGAGCTACGGCGGCTACCTGACGATGATGGCTGTGACGAAAGCTCCGGAGGTTTGGGCCGCGGGCGTGCCCATTGTGCCGTTTGTGAATTGGTTTACGGAGATCGAGAACGAGGACCCGGTGCTGCAACAGTGGGACCTGACGACTATGGGCGATCCCAAGAAAGAAGCGGACCAGGAGCGGTTGCGCGACCGCTCGCCGATCTTCTTTGTAGACAAGATTCAAGCGCCGCTGTTGCTGCTGGCGGGCGGACACGATCCACGCTGTCCGAAAGAAGAGACGCAGCAGGTGGTGGATGCGGTTACCAAGCGCGGCGGCAAGGCCGAGTTTAAGGTTTATGAGAACGAAGGCCACGGGTTTGCCCGGGTGGAGAATCTGATTGACGCGTATCAGCGGGCGGCGGATTTTTTGAAGGCGCATGTGCCGCCGGCGGAGTGTGGGTGTTCGCTGACGGAGTAGAGTACGGTTTTGTCATTTCGAGCGGAGCGAGAAGTCTGCTTTCCCTTGCCAGCGGCAAAAGAGGATTCCTTCGGCCCTCCGCTCCTCGGAATGACAGTGTTGAGAAGGGAAAGACGTAGCGGGAGCTACGTCTCTCCAGAGGCGTGGGCGGCGATTGCGGCTATCAGGCCGGGAATAGTGTACTGCTCGGCTTCGATGTCGACGGGTATCCCGAACTCGCGAAGCGTTGCCGAAGTGATGGGGCCGATTGAGGCGAATTGAATCTGCCCATGTGGCGCGGGCGCCCCCGCCCGCGTAAAGTCTGCGATCTCAACGGTCCCGTCCAAAAGCGCCACGAAGTTGCGCACAGTTGAGGAACTGGTGAAGGTGATTACGTCCGGGCGGAGCTTTGAATTGTTGAGCGCAGCCCGCAGACGCGTGCGCGAGCTGCGAGGAATGACCGTCTCGTAGGCTTCGACTACATCCACCCTAGCGCCGAGCTTGCGCAGTTCGCGAGGGATGACGTCGCGGGCGACTTTGGCGCGGGCCAGGAGTACGCGCTTCCCTTTTACTCTTCTCCGCAGACTGTCGACCACCGACTCGGCCACATATTGTTTTGGGACGATATGCACCTCGATGCCTTGGTCCTCGATGGCCTGCTTAGTCGCCGGGCCGATGGCTGCAATCTTCAGATGCTTTAGCTGACGCTTGGTTATGTGCTGTTTCTTCATCCGCTCCCACAATGCTTCGACGCCGTTGACGCTGGTGAGGATTAGCCAGTCATAGTGGCTGAGATTTCTTAGCGCGGTATCGAGTGGTTTGTACGAACGGGGCTTGCGGATTTCGATGAACGGGATTTCTAGAACTTGCGCACCGGCTTGGCGCAGACCCGCGGAGAGCGCGCTGGCTTGATGGCGGGCGCGGCCCACCAGGACGCGGAGGCCGGAGAGTGGTAGAGGTGGTTGCTTTTGATTCGCGGTCGGCATCCAGTTGATGATTTGGCGACTCCAATACCTGTCATCCGAGCCGAGCGAGGAGAAGCCTAGCGCAGCTCTGTACGCTTGTCGTAGGGAGCTTCGACGTCCGCGGCAGCTTCGCGTTGCGAAGCTCCTGCTCCGCTCGCATGACAATTCAATTCTGAGAGACGAAGCTTCGCTGCGTCTCGGTGGCGCACATACCTCAACGGCCGAAGAGGCCTGCGGGAAACAGTGGTTCACGCACCTCAGCGCGCTAACGCCCGATTGGTTCCCCGGCAATGAACGCAGGGCCGAAGGCCATGCGCCGCCTCTGAATCGCGATTTTCCGCGCCTCTCAGCCGTAAACTTCTTCCAGAATTTCCTCTGCGCCGTGTTCCAGCAGCAGCGCGCCTACGGACTCACCGACTGCTACCGGATCGGTTCCCTCGGCTGATTGACGCAGAAGTTTGGCGCCGTCGGGGCGAGCTACGATCGCTTGCAGATGCAGCAATCCGCCGCGCATCTCGGCCAAGGCGCCGATGGGCACCTGGCACCCGCCGCCCAGTTTGCTCAGCAGAGAGCGTTCGCAGGTAGTCGTGGCACGAGCAGCGGCGTTATCCAGAAATGTCAGGTGCTGCGCGGTGGCAAAGTCTCCGGAGCGAATCTCGATGGCCAATGCGCCCTGTCCGGCCGCCGGGCACATCACGTCGGCGGGGATGATCTTCCCCACATCCATTTTTCCCAGGCGATGAAGTCCGGCTGCGGCGAGAATCACGGCGTCATATTCGCCCGCGGCCAGCTTGCGTAGGCGAGTATCAACGTTGCCGCGCAGAGGATGAATCACGACATCAGGCCGTAACGCGCGTAGCTGCGCCTGACGCCGTAAGCTGCTGGTGCCGACACGGGCTTTGTGCGGTAGTTGGTCGATGCTGTCGTATTTGAGAGAGCAGAACACGTCGCGTGGGTCTTCCCGCTCAGGGATCGCAACAAGTTCGAAGCCTGACGGAAGTTCCGTGGGCAAATCCTTCAAGCTATGCACGGCGAGATCAACGCGCTCATCCGCCAGCGCTTCTTCGATCTCCTTCGTGAACATGCCTTTGGTTCCTACTTGAGCCAGGGCGACATCGGTGATTTTGTCGCCGGTGGTATGAATGATCTCGATCTCAGCCTGGTGGCCGCGCTCGCGCAGCATGGCGGCGATGTGGTTGGCCTGCCATAGCGCGAGTTGCGATCCACGGGAGCCGATGCGCAGACGAGCCATCAATCGCTCTCTCCGGGATCCGTTTCCTTTTTTTCCTGCCGGCGATCCTGAAGATTGAAGAGGCGGCGCACGAGATCGATGACTGTGGTCGCCTCAGACTCGCGGGCCGCGGTTTTCAGCGTGCTGATTGGCGTATGCATGATTTTCTTGACGATGCCGCGGGTGAGGGCGTCGATGGCCAGTTCCTGCTCCGGCGAAAGCGCACCCAGGCGGCCACGCACACGGTCGATCTCGGCCTGGCGGATGGTCTCGATATGATCCTGCAGCGAAACGATAGTCGGTACAACTTCGAGGGTCTGTAGGTGGGCCTGGAAGCGATCTACTTCGGTGTTGATAATGCTCTCCGCCCGTTCCGCTTCTTTCTGGCGGTCGGCGACGTGGGAAGTTACGGCTTGCTGCAGGTCGTCGATGTCGTAGACGAAGATGCCGTCCAACTTGTTCATCTCAGGATCGACATCGCGCGGAACGGCAATATCGATGAAGAACATGGGACGGTTCTTGCGCCGGCTAAGAAACATTTCGCCGTGCTCACGGCGGAAGATGGCGACGGGCGCGCCGCTGGAGCTGATGACGATGTCGGCGCGGTCGCAGGTATTGTAAATCTCGGAGAAGTGGATGGCTTCTCCATTGAATCTGGCGGCCAACTGCTGGGCCCGTTCGTAGGTGCGGTTGGCGACGAAGATGGAAGCTGCGCCGTGAGCCTGCAGATGGCGGGCGGCCAGCTCACTCATCTTTCCGGCGCCGACTAGATACACGTGTTTGCCGTGCAGGGTTCCGAAAATCTTCTTAGCCAGCTCTACGGCTACCGAGGCCACGGAGACGGCCGATGACCCCACGGCAGTCTCGGTGCGCACGCGCTTGGCGACTGCGAAGGCGCGGGTGAGGAGCAAGTCAAGCTGCGAGTGAACTGCGCCCACGGCGCGGGCAGTGGCATAAGCTTCCTTTACCTGCCCGAGAATCTGCGCTTCGCCCACGACCATGGAATCGAGACTGGCGGCTACGCGAAACAAGTGGCGGATCGCGTCGCCTTCGCTGTAGTCGTACAAATGAGGGTGCAGCACCGAGGCTTCCAGGTGGAAGTAGTCTTGCAGAAAGCCGTGCAGGTCGGCGCTGCCATTGCGGGTACGCGCCAGCAGCTCCACGCGATTGCAGGTGCACAGGATCAGGCCTTCGTCCACGCCGGGATGCCGCACGAAACGCTGTAGCGCCTCAGGCAGGCGGGATTCCGGGATAGCCAACCGCTCGCGCACCTCGACCGGCGCGGTATTGTGGTTGACGCCGATGAGCCGAAAGTTCATGACTGCACAAACCGGTGAATCGTGCTGAAGTAATTGGCGGACCATGCCACCACGGCCGCGACAAATGCACCCGCCGCCAGATAAGCGGCGCGACGGCCCCGCCATCCCGCGTTCCAGCGGGTGTAAACCAGAAGCAGGTACACAGCCCACATGAGGATGGAGAGCAGAATTTTGGGATCGAGAAAATCCACACGACCGTACGTCGCCTCGGCCACGACCGTTCCGGCGAGCAGACCCAGAGTCATGAAGGGAAAGCCCAGGAGCAGCGAGCGGAAGCCGATTTCGTCGATCACTTCAAGAGCGGGCAGGCGGGTATAGATTCCGGCCGATTTCTTCGACTTCAGGGCACGTTCCTGAATCAAGTACAGCAGGCTCGCGCCAAAGCTTAGAACCAGGGCGGCGTAGCCGGTGAAAATTAGCGCCACGTGCACCAACACCCATCCCGTGCGCACTTTTGACGAAAGAAACAAGAATGGCTGTTGACCGGTGGCGCCAACGAAGGTCAGCAGAAAAACCACAGGAAAGACGACGATTCCCGGCGAAGTAGTCTTGTAAACCAGATACGCGATCATGAAGAGAACCATGATCAGGAACGCCAGAACGGACTCGGCGTTGTGCACAGAAGTGAGCGTAATCTGCCCCGAGAGCGAGTAGGCCTCGGCCAGGGATACGAAGTGGAACACCATCCCCAAATAGGCCGCGTGCAGGGCAATGCGGCTCAGCAGGTCTGTGGTGCGGGTGAGGGCCACTAAAGCGTAGAGCAGTCCGACGCCGTAGCAGACCAGCGCGACGCGCAGCCAAAGTATGGGCATGGTGAAGTTACGGGCGGCGAATCCCGGTGGATTCAAGCTCGTCCGGAAGGCTGATTATAGTCTGCATCGGGGGTGGTGCAGAAGGGAACGTTTTGCACGATTGGACAGGATTGGGGCAATTTTTAGCTTTTCAGTTTTTAGTTCTCGGTTCTCAGTGATTGGTCAGTGTCTATTGCACTCCCAGACTCGCCAGGGCTTGTTCTAGAAGGCTCGCATCCACCCGCAGTTGCCGGCCCTGCTCCATCATATTTTCGATTTCGTCAAAGGCGCTGAACAAGCGCATTTTCACCGCTCCATATTGTTCGGCGTCCGTAAGGGCGCGGCCGTGGGCGGCGGTCCAGGCGCGGAGAGCTTCGTCAGGCAGGAAAACGCTGACAGAGAAAGTAATTTTGCGGTCGGAGGTAACATCGAAAATATATTCGGTGGACGCGTCCCCGGAACCTGGCAGCGCAGCGCGCTTGCCTACGAAATAGTACTGGTAGACGTATCCCTGGCCGCCGGTGTAGGTCTTCATGCGGCGGACGGTCATCGGTATGAGCTCTTTTCTTTCAACGTTTTGATCTTGACCATTCGTGCGGCATGACCGGCTGCTTGGTTCGGCCCTCAGGCGCTGAAGCGCGACCCGTTTAGCCAACTCAGCGGCACGAGTGGAACTCGTGCCCTTCCCTCGCAATCTCCGCTTGTGTCCTATCTGCAAATCATTGGAAACGATACCCGCTAGGGCTCAATCCGTGCCTCGCGCAGACGCTTCACCGCGGTTTCCGAACTGACCGGCGAAAAATACACTTCCTTAAATGTGTACGACCTCGCCTTGGTGGCCAGGATCGGAAGAATTTCGATGTGCCAGTGGTAGTCCTCGTCAATGGTCTTCCAGTAACCCAGGCTGCCGGACTGATGCAAGGTGTTCGGCGAAGTGTGCAGCACCAGATGGAACTGCTCGGTGATGGTGCGCAGGCGCTGCAAAGTGCGGCGCACCATGCCTCCGAGATCGCGCATGGTATGCGGCCGGTTCAGACCGAAGCGCTCGAAGGCGGCATCGTGGGTGCGGGGCAGAATCCAGGTTTCATACGGAGCACGCGGCGCGTAGGGGCATAGCGCGATGAAGTCGCCACGGACCTCCAGAACCCTTAGTTCCTGCCGCAGTTCTTGAGAAACGATGTCACATAAAACGCAGCGCTCTTTCTGGTTGAAATATTCCCGGCAAGCGCGCAGTTCATAGAGCACGCGCCGCGGGACGAAGGTGGTCGCGGTGATCTCGGTACTGGGATGTTCGAACTCCTGGCCGGCGCTGGTACCGTAGTTCTTATAAATACTGACGTACTTGAAGCGGCCATCGCGTTTCAAATCCTGAATGCGCCGAGCAGCCAGCAGCAGAAATTGCTCAATCTCGCCGTCTGAGGCGTTCCATAAGTGGCGATCATGTTTTGGATTTTCCACCAGCACTTCGTGCGCACCCACCGAGCGCATACGGTCGTACAATCCGTCGGCACAGCGGGCTGGATCGCCCTCAATTCGATACAAAGGATGGGGATGCACGACCGAACGCGTGGTCCAGGCTCCGCCTTGACTTCCGGGAACGGTGGCGATCAGTTGCGCGGGCGAGGGCGAGTCGGGGCAAAAATGGCATACCGGATCGGGAGCGGCGGCATCGGTTACGTCGTCGCCGGTAATGACCCAAGAGCGGGTAATGGGATCCTTGCGAAGTTCCATGAGTGTTAGGAGATCACTGACGCGGAGAGCGCGTCAACTGTGATCTCCGCCCGCGAAGCAGCATACCTTGGTTTGTTATAATCCGCGCACGCAACTGCCTGCAATGACCGAGTCGTCCACGCCGTTGATGCGGCAGTATGCCGCCATCAAGAAGGAGCACCCCAGCGCCCTGCTGTTCTTTCGTTTGGGTGACTTTTACGAGCTTTTTTTCGAGGACGCGATAGTGGCCTCCCGCGAATTGCAAATCACCTTGACCTCGCGAAACAAGGAGAAAGGCCTGGCCGTGCCCATGTGCGGCGTGCCTCATCACGCGGCTGAAGGGTATATTTCCAAACTCATTCGCAAAGGATTCAAGGTTGCCATCTGCGAGCAGGTGGAGGACCCGCGTCTGGCGAAGAAGCTGGTGCGGCGCGAGGTCACGCGCGTGGTCACGCCCGGGACTGCGGCGGATTCTTCGTTGAGTTCAGAAGAGAACAACTTTCTGGCGGCGGTGGCGCAGAGTGGGGAAGGGGTTGGATTTGCGGCTCTGGATCTTTCCACCGGGGAGTTTCGCGCGACTGAATTTCACGGGGAGGATGCGGCGCGGAGGATTCAGGAGGAGTTGCAACAGTTGCGGCCGAGGGAAGTTCTGTATGGGTCTTCGGCACCGCTGTTTGAAGGGGGACGGGGCGCGGGTTTTCCGAGCTTTGCTCGGGGGGCGGGGTCGGAGACCCGGTCCTACACGGGCAGTGGTTATGCTGAGACGCCTCTGGACGACTGGGTTTTCGCGCCCGATCACGCGATTCCCTTACTGGAGAATCATTTTGGCGTGCTGTCGCTCGAGGGATTTGGGCTGGCGGGCAAGCCAGCGGCGGCTTCGGCTGCTGGAGCGATTCTTTACTACGTGCGCTCCACGCAGCGCGGCACGCTGGATCATGTGGACCGCATCGGATTCTACGAACGACAAAACTGCCTGGTGCTCGACGCGGTCACAGTGCGCAACCTGGAACTGATCGAGCCGCTTTTTGCCGGAGCCGACGCGGGCGTGACCTTATTCCGCTCAATTGATGCCACCGTCACGCCGATGGGCAAGCGGTTACTGCGCTCCTGGATGCTGCGGCCTTCGATTGAACTGTCAGAGATCAATGCCCGTCTGGATGCGGTGGAAGTCCCAGTCAAGGAAACCGTGGCGCGCGAAGAGTTGCGCTGGGCGCTGGATGGAATCCTCGATCTGGAGCGCCTGCTTAGCCGCGTAACCCTGGAGACGGCAAACCCGCGAGATGTGCTGGCCCTGGCTGCGTCTCTTGCCAAGATTCCAGCGGTGCGCGCGGCGGTCGGGCGCTTTTCACCGGAGCGCTGGAAAACGCTGCACGGCTCTGCGGACGAGTTAGGGGACCTGCGCAGCAAGATTGACGCAACCATCGTGGCTGAGCCGCCGATTTCGCTCAGCGAGGGCGGCGTGATTGCCAGCGCAGTGGATAAAGAACTGGACGAACTGCGCGACCTGAGCCGCAACAGCAAGCAGTTTCTGGCGCAGATCGAACAGCGGGAGCGGCAGAGAACCGGCATTGACTCGTTGAAGGTCAAGTTCAATTCGATTTTCGGGTATTACCTGGAAGTCTCCAAACCCAATGTGCACTTGGTTCCGGCGCGACTATGAGCGCAAGCAGACTCTCGTCAACGCCGAGCGCTATACCACTCCGGAGTTGAAGGAATACGAATCGAAGATTCTCGATGCGCAGGAAAAGATTGTCGAGATCGAGCGGCGGCTGTTTGCCGAACTGCGCTCGGCGATTGCCGGCGAAGCCCGCCGCATTCGTCAAACTGCACTGGCCCTTGCGGAGGTCGATGTTCTGGCGGCGCTGGCTCACATGGCGGCGCTGCGGAATTACTGCCGGCCGCAGTTTGACGATTCGAGTGATATTGAGATTGTCGAGGGGCGGCATCCGGTGATCGAGCAGCAGGAGCTGGCGGGGGGCAGTGAGCGATTCGTACCCAACGATCTTTTTCTGAACTCAACTACTCATACGGTGCTGGTGCTCACCGGGCCGAATATGGGAGGCAAGTCCACCTATCTGAGACAAGCAGCGCTCATCGTAATTCTGGCGCAGATGGGATCGTTCGTGCCGGCGCGTTCGGCGCGGCTGGGTGTGGTGGATCGCGTGTTCACGCGCATCGGCGCCAGTGACAATCTGGCGCGCGGGCGCTCGACGTTTATGGTTGAGATGACGGAGACGGCGGCGATCCTGCACACCGCGACGCCACGGTCGCTCATCCTGCTGGATGAAGTTGGCCGCGGGACGGCGACCTATGATGGGCTGGCTATCGCATGGGCAGCGGTGGAATATATTCATAGCCGCACGCGGGGCAAGACTTTGTTTGCCACGCATTATTTTGAGTTGACAGAGCTGGCTGAGAGTCTTTCCGGCGTCAAGAACTACCACGTCGCGGTGAAGGAAACAGGTGGCGGGATCGTATTCCTGCGCAAAGTGGAGCCGGGAGCAGCGGACCGCAGCTACGGAATCGAAGTGGCGAAGCTGGCCGGACTGCCGCACGAAGTCATCGTGCGGGCGCGAGAGGTGCTGGCGGAGCATGAGAGCGCCGAGCAGCAAGTGACTGGACATCTTTCGCCCGGAGCGCGGCCACCGGCGGCGCAGTTGACGATTTTTACGCCGCTTTCGCAGCCGGTCCTGGAAAAGCTGCGGGAAGTGGATTTGAATCGGCTCACGCCGCTCGAGGCGCTGAATCTGTTGGCCGAGTTGAAGGGGCAGATTGGGTAGACAGGCGTTAGTTGTCGGTCGTTCGCGAACTTTCATGATTCGCCGTCGTAAGCGGTGCGTAATCTCCATAGTGAGGAGATAGGTGGAGTCGAGGGACTCCCATTGTCCATTCGACTCATGGAATTGAGAGACAAACAGTGGAACAAGATGTTGCCCCGCGCAAACGAGAGGTTATGATCGACAGCGACTGGATCACCACAATTGGGATGGCGCTGGGGTTTGCGCTTACTGCCTTCCTCCTAGGCAGGAGCATCAGATATCTATTGTTCTTTAGTGCAGACTACGGAGTTTCGTGGGGTGTGCGGCGGGGATGGCCTCACACTCTTAACTACGTGATCGGGGCTGTCTATTTCTTCTTGTTTGCCTATTTGTTCCCGGCGAAGCATCTAAAGATTGCCTTCTTGCTGCTTGGAACTGACTACACGATTCGCGTCGCGGTGGCCTATCTCTATGTCGCCGCCAGCGCGCGGCATTACGTTGCTTTCGCTGGAGCAATTGCCACTCAGATTGCGTACACGATAATCCTTTTTGTGATCGCCCGATGGTTCAAGTCTGTTTTCCGCTCGGCCCATCCCAGCGATCCTGGAGTCAGCAAATCCTAGCTACCATGGACGTCGGCCAACTCCTCATCATCGGCTTCGACGGGACCGAAATGTCGCCGCAGCTTAGTTCCCTGCTCACTCGGCTGCAGCCTGCCGGCGTCATTCTCTTCGCGCGCAACATCGTCAGCGCCGAGCAGACTTACAAGCTGCTTACGGATTGCCAGGCCTGCGTTTCCACGCCGCTGTTCACCTGCGTGGACCTGGAAGGCGGACGCGTGGACCGCTTTCGCAATGTTCTCGGACCTGCGTCCTCTGCGGCGGATGTTTTCGCAACCGGCGACCGCAAGCTTTTCCGCAAGCATGGCCGCCTCATCGGCGAAAGCTGCCGGGCGCTGGGGTTCAACACTGACTTCGCGCCTGTTGTCGATCTGGCTCTGGAAGACTCGCGCAAGGTGATGAGTTCACGCGCGGTTTCCGCCAATCCGAAGCGAGCGGTCATCTATGCCCGCGAATTCCTTGCCGGATTGCGGTCGGCGCGGGTGGTCGGTGCGGCCAAGCACTTTCCGGGTCTCGGTGGCGCCAATCTTGACACTCACCACGAACTGCCCAGCGTGCAACGATCGTGGAAGCAATTATGGGCCGAGGATATTTATCCCTACCGTGTGATGCGGCGCGAGCTGCCGATGGTGCTGGTCGCTCATGCGAACTATCCGGCGGTGACGCATGACGGCACGCCGGCGTCGCTCTCCAGGAAATGGATCACTGAAGTTTTGCGAAAGAAGATCGGCTATCGTGGGCTCATTGTCTCCGATGATCTGGAGATGGGCGGTGTGCTGAAAGCCGCGCCCATCGAGCAGGCGGCGGTGGAGTTTATCCGCGCTGGCGGAGATTTGTGCTTGATCTGCCATCAGGAAGAGTTTGTGGTTCGGGCTTATGAGACGCTGGTCAAGGAAGCTGAGAGTGACACTCGGTTTGACCGGCGGGTGTCGGAGTCGGTTGCGCGGGTGCTGGCGTTCAAGAAGAAAGCGCCGGAGTTGAGGCGCTGGTCGGCAGCGCCGAGACCGGAGAAAGTCCAGAAACTGAAGCTGCAGTTGGAGAAGTTTGGCAAATCGTAGCGCCGGTGTTTGTGGCGTTTGCTGCGAGGGCGCGACGCCCTCGCGACAGCCGGCGGGCCGCCGGCGCTACCAAGGACTTCATGATCGTTGCGGGGGTGATGAGCGGGACTTCGGCGGATGGGATTGATGTGGCATTGGTGCGCTTGGGCGGGAGGTCTGCCTCTGGCGGCAGGCGCGGGCGGGGGCGCCCGCGCCACATTGGTCTGGAACTGCTTGGGCACTTGGCAGTTCCTTATCCTGCACGGGTCCGGCGGTTCGTTTTGGATGCGATGAATGCTACTCAGGCCAGCGTCGCGGATTTGGCGCGGCTGAATTTTTTGCTCGGTGAGCTTTATGCCGATGCGGTTTTGGCGACGCAGAAGAAGTTTCGGATCAAGGCGGAACTTGTCGGCTGTCATGGGCAGACGATCTATCATCAAGGCGAGCCGGCCAAGTTTCTGGGACGCAAGCTTGCCGTCACTTGGCAGACGGGCGAGGGCGCGGTTATCGCGGCACGCGTCGGCATTCCGGTAGTTTCCGATTTTCGGCCTGCTGACATGGCGGCCGGAGGGAAGGGTGCGCCGCTGGTTCCCTTCCTCGACTATCTTCTGTATCGCGATCAGGGTGTGAATCGCATCGTCCAGAATATTGGCGGGATTGCGAATCTTAGCTTTATTCCAGCGGCAGCGCGGTCCGAGCAGGTGCTGGCCTTCGACACTGGGCCGGGCAATATGGTGATCGACGCGGTTACTGAGCAACTGTTCGGCGCGCGCTATGATCGGAACGGGCGTATTGCGGCGGCGGGGAGCGTCATCGACGGCGTAGTAGAGAAGATACTGCGCCGGCGATTCTTCCATCGCAAACCGCCTAAGACCGCCGGACGCGAGGAATTTGGTCGCGAGTTTGTGCGGGAGTTTCGCCGGCTGTGTGGGCGCAGCGACAATCGCGATGTGGTGGCGACGGCCACTGCCCTTACGGCGCGGTCCATTGCCGACGCGTTACGCCGGTTCGTGACGACGGTGGCGAAGGGCGGAGAGTTTATCGTGTCAGGCGGAGGCGCGAAGAATCCGACATTAATGGCGATGCTTCGCCGGGAACTCGACGCTCTGGGCGTTCAGCTTAAATCCTCAGATGAGTTCGGCTTACCTGCGGAAGCCAAAGAGGCGGTGGCGTTCGCGCTGCTGGCTTACGAAACGTGGCATCGGCAGCCGTCGAATGTGCCCTCAGCTACCGGAGCCGCGCGATCTGCGGTGCTTGGGAAGATTTCATACCCTTAAGCGATGCCTACTTACATCTCCATGCTGCGTGGCATCAATGTCGGCGGGCACCATCCCGTGAAGATGGAGCGGCTTCGAGAATCATTCGCGGCGCTGGGATTCACGCAGGTTCAGACCTACATTCAGAGCGGAAACGTGATATTCATGGCGGCAAACAAATCGCCCGACGACTTGTGCAAGAAGATAGAGACAAGGCTTGCTAAAGACTTTAGATTTCCCATCCCTGTCACTTGCAGGACTGTGGAGCAATTGCGCAAGGCGATTCAAAGTAATCCGCTTGTGAAGAAACCGATGTGCGACCCGTCCAAACTTCACGTGACCTTTTTATCGCAGGCTCCGTCAAAAGCCGCATTGAAGCAGCTGAAAACCTGGAATACGGAGCCCGATATTTTTGCTTGCGCGGGGACTGAGGTTTATCTCCACTGCCCGAACGGTTACCACGCTACCAAGCTGTCTAATAATGCTCTGGAAAAGGCGCTGTCGGCGGGGGCGACCACTCGCAATTGGAAGACTGTGAACTCGCTGTACGAGATGGCGTTGCAATGTCGATGACCGCCGGCTCCCTGCTGACTGTAACTGCGGATTCTCTTTCGCCCCGTTGGGGCTTTGAATCTAAGGAAGCTCTGATTACGTGCATGACGCAAGCCGTAAACCACAGAGGGCACAGGGAAGCACAGGGAACAAGGACACCTAATCAGAGCTTCTCTAAATCCGCTCCCCCTGGGCTTGCGCCCAGGGCTGCGTTCTTGCGCCGGTTCGCGGCTGCACCGCCGAAGGCGGCTGCGCCCACGTGGTCTGGGCATGCCGCCGCGCTCGCAGCGATTGTCGCTGCGATCATGTTTCTCTCCGCCTGCTCGGCCAAGCCCGATCCTAATACGCTGGTGATGATCATCGAGAGCAGCCCTACGAATCTCGATCCGCGCGTGGGACTCGATGCCCAGTCCGAGCGCATTGACAGCCTGATTTTCGATGACTTGCTCACCCGCGACGATCATCTGAACGTGCAGCCGGGGCTGGCCGAGCGTTGGGAGATTCCCGATCCGCTCACTTATATTTTTCATCTGCATCACGATGTGAAGTTTCACGACGGGCGACCGCTTACCGCGCGCGATGTGAAGTGGACCTTTGACTCCTTGCTGCAAGGTAGAGTTATCAGCACCAAAAAGGCAGTTTATCGCTGGGTCGACCGCATCGATGCGCCCGATGACTACACGGTCATCTTTCGCTTGAAGGAGCCGTTCACTCCCCTGCTGTGGAATCTGTCGGACGGCGCGATGGGCATTGTGCCCTACGGCAGCGGCGGCGAGATCAGTCTGCATCCGGTGGGGTCGGGGCCGTTCCGTTTTGTCAGCGCAGAGCAGGACAAGGAAGTCATCGTCGAGCGCAACGACGACTACTGGGGCGAGAAGCCGCGGCTGCAACGCGTGCGTTTTGCTGTAGTCCCAGACGCAACCACCCGAGCGCTCGAACTGCGCAAGGGCAGCGCGGACATCGGCATCGGCAACTCGATGACCGGGGACATGGTCCTGGCACTGGAGCAGGAAAAAACGCTGCAAGTCTTGCATAGTCCGGGCACGGTACTGGCGTATATGGCTTTTAATCTCCGTGACCCCGTGCTGAAAGATGCGCGGGTGCGGCAGGCGCTGGCCTACGCCATCGATCGCCAACCGATCATCCACTATTTGCTGCGCGATCTTGCCAGACCCGCGGCCAGCGTTCTGCCCCCAGAGAGTTGGGCTTACACCGGCGACGCCGGAACCTACGCTTTCAACCCGGATCGGGCTCGACAACTGCTGGATGAAGCAGGATATCCGGCCGTAAATGGCGTGCGTTTTCACTTGACCATGAAAACCTCGACCGAAGAAAGCACACGGCTGCTCGCGGCCGTGTTGCAACAGCAGTTGCATGATGTGGGGATCGCTCTAGACATCCGCACTTTCGAGTTTGCTACGTTCTTCTCCGATGTCACCCGCGGCGAATTCCAGGTCTACTCGTTGCGCTGGGTGGGAGGGAACGAAGATCCCGACATCTTCGAGTATGTTTTTCACTCCGCTAAATTCACGCCCAACGGCGCCAACCGCGGTTTTTACGCCAATCCCAGGATAGACGCGCTCATCGACCAGGCCCGCCGTGAACTTGACCAGAAAACCCGCAAGCAGCTTTACGCCGAAATCCAAAGCATCCTGACGGAAGATGAGCCTTACATCAATCTGTGGTACTTCGATAATGTGCTGATCGCTGCCAAGCGGGTGCGAAATCTGACGCTTGATCCTTCGGGCAGTTATGACTTTCTGAAAACGGCAGAACTGAGCGCCAGCCGTTAAGAGCGGGCCGTTGGCCTTTGGACGTTAGCCGTTCGCCCCGGAGAGAACCTTCAAAGCCGTAAGCGACAGAATTGAGCCAAGGGCCAACGGCTAACAGCGCTGTTCCACAATGCACGTGTTAGCATCAAGTGCTCATGAACATTCTTTTTATCGGCGACATTTTCGGGCGGCCGGGTCGAACGATCGTCAAAGATCGCTTGCCCGGGCTGGTCAAGCAGTATGCCGTCGATCTGATCATTGCGAATGGCGAGAATTCCGCTGCCGGGTTTGGCATTACTCCGCCGCTGGCGGAAGATCTGTTCGAGCTTGGCATCGACGTCATCACCACGGGAAACCATGTCTGGGATAAGCGCGAGATTGTCGACTACTTCGAGTCGGCGAATGGCAATCAACATAGTCCCGCGCGGCGTTTGCTGCGTCCGGCGAATTATCCTGCGGGCATGCCGGGTTGGGGCGTGTATGAAGGCCAGAAAAATGGCGTTCCTTACGCTGTGATCAATCTTCAGGGACGAGTTTTTATGGCCTCGAATGACGATCCCTTCCGTACCGCCAATCGGTTGCTTAAGGAAATCAACGCCAAGGTGGTGTTTGTCGATATTCACGCCGAGGCCACTTCCGAAAAAATTTCGATGGGCTGGTATTTGGACGGTCGGGTCACCGTGGTTGTCGGCACCCATACACATGTTCCGACGGCCGACGAACGAGTGCTGCCTGGGGGCACGGCTTATATCACGGACGTGGGCATGAGCGGGCCTTACGACAGCGTCATTGGAGTGCAAAAGGAATTGGTGGTGGGCAAGTTCCTGAATAACATGCCGGTGCGATTTGAGCCGGCCACGGGCGATGTCCGGCTGTGTGCCGTGGTGGTGGATTGCGACGAAACTACTGGACGGGCTCGGAAGATTGAAAGGGTGATGGTGAAGTAACTAACCAGTTTCTCAGTTTTGAGTTCTCGGTTCTCAGTCTGCGCTTCCTTTGCTACCTGCTTCGCTTATAGTATTTGTCATGGCGAAATCATCTTCCTCTCTCAAGAACAAAGCCCGCGTGCTGTCTTCGCGCGTGGTCTATCGCGGCCCGGCATTTTGGGTCAGCTTCGACCAGGTACTCGAGCCTACCGGAGTCCGCACCCGCCGCGATATCGTTCATCACACCGGCTCGGTGGTGATTCTTGCGGTCGAGGAGAGCGGCGCGGAGCCGCTCGTTTTGCTGGAGCGCCAATACCGCTACGCCGCCCGAGACTTTCTTTGGGAACTCCCTGCGGGGCGCATCGACAAGGGCGAAGCTGAGCTGCCGGCGGCAAAACGCGAATTGCGCGAAGAAACCGGATACTCCGCAGGCAGCTGGAAGCGCATCCTGCGGTTCTACGCCAGCCCAGGTTTTGTGGCCGAGACCATGGCCATTTACCTGGCGCGACAGCTGCGTGCTGGACAAGCGGAGCCGGAGGCGGACGAGGTCATCCAGAGCAAGCTGGTCCCCCTCTCGGAGGCGGTGCGAATGGTGATGAGCGGGCGCATCCATGACGCAAAAACCATCTGCGGCGTGCTCTGGCTCGCGCAGCAGGCTAAGGCCCAGAAAGGCCGCGCCTAGGGGCTTTCCTGTCTTGACACGCTCCTTGCAGGAGCATCACAATTGGCCCATAGGTGGGTGCGGCTGCGGAGCCCGAAAGCCGCTACCCCAGGGGGCGTTACGTGGAACGCTTGAAAGGTACGGTAAAGTGGTTTAACAACGCCAAAGGATACGGTTTTATCGGACGCGACGACGGCCCGGACGTTTTTGTGCACTACAGCGCGATTACGTCGGAAGGCTACAAGAGTCTGCAGGAAGGCGACGCAGTAGAGTTCGAGATCACCCAGGGTCAGAAGGGGCCGCAAGCCGCGAACGTTACCAAACCTTCCTAGATTTTCCAGCCGAGGCACTGCCGCAGGCGCATATCGAGTTGTGTCTCGATCACTTTCACTACAGCTCAATCTTGGGTAGTCTTTAGTTCGCATGGACAATAAGGCCATCGCCGGCATCCTCTACGAAACCGCCGACCTGCTCGAGATTGATGGGCAGGATTCGTTTCGCATCCGTTCCTACCGCAACGCTGCTGAAGCCATTGAGGCCCAGCCACAGCAGATTGCCGACTTGATCGGTGAACCTAAGAAGGTGCTCGCGATTCAGGGCATCGGCAAAGGAATGCTGCTCAATCTCCAGGAGATGTTTAAGAACGGACAGCTGACCCTGCATGCCGACCTGCTCAAGAAATACCACCCTTCCATGCTCGACCTTCTGAAGATTCAGGGGCTGGGGCCAAAGACCATCGCGCTGATTTGGAGCGCTTACCAGGTCAGCGACGTCGAAGGCGTAGAGAAGCTGGCGCGGGAAGGCAAGATTCGCGAACTGCCACGCATGGGCGAAAAGCAAGAACAGAAACTGCTCAAAGCCATCGAGGACTACCGCCGCATTGCGGGCCGGTTTCTGCTGGATACCGCAGAAAACCAGGCGAATAAGATTATCGAGCATGTGGCGGGTTTTTCCGGCGTGGAGAAGGTGACTCCCGCGGGCTCGCTACGCCGCGGACGAGAGACGGTCGGCGATCTCGACATTTTGGTCACCGGCAAAGCCTGCTGCGACGATGGCGAGCGGGAGAAACTGATCGAGCACATCATCAAGCTGCCGGGGTTGATGGAGATCATCGCTCGCGGAGAAAACAAGGTGAGCTTCCGTTTGCGCGGCGGCATGCAGGTCGACGTTCGCCTGCTGCCGCCGGATTCTTTCGGCGCGGCCATGCAGTACTTCACCGGCTCCAAGGCGCACAATGTCGCACTGCGTCAGCGCGCCCTGAAAATGGGATACACGCTCAGCGAATACAGTCTGGCGCGTCTGGAAGATGAGAAACCCGTAGCGGGAAAAACCGAAGAGGAAATCTACGCCAAGCTGAAGCTCGATTACATTCCTCCCGAACTCCGCGAAAATCTGGGTGAAATCGATGCCGCCGCCTCGCACACCCTCCCGGACCTCATAACGCAGGCAGACTTGCAAGGCGACGTTCACATGCACACGGTGGAGACGGACGGCCGCAACACCATCGAAGAAATGGCCGAAGCTGCGCGAGCACACGGCTACAAATACATGGCAATCACCGACCACTCCAAGAACCTGGCCTTCGCCAACGGGCTCGACGATAAGCGCGCGGTCGAGCACATCCAGCGCATACGCGCCGTGGGGAAGCAGATGGGGGGCATTGAGATTCTCGCGGGAATTGAAGTGGATATTCTGGCGGACGGAACGCTGGATCTCTCCGACTCAGTTCTGGAGCAGATGGATATCGTGATCGCCAGCGTGCACTCCCACTTCAACCAGAGTTCTGCGGAGATGACCGAGCGGCTGCTGAAAGTAGTGCAGAACCCCAATGTCTCGCTGCTCGGCCATCCCACCGGCCGCCTGTTGCTTCGCCGGGATGCCTTCCCGTTCGACGTGGACGCAGTGCTGAAAGCAGCCGCCCAGAAGAAAGTAGCCATGGAACTGAATGCCTATCCCGACCGGCTGGACCTCTGCGACCGCCATTTGCGCCTGGCGAAACAGCATGGGGTGAAGATCGTGATCAATACCGACTCCCACCATACTTCGCATCTCGAGAAGATCCGCTATGGCGTGCTGCAAGCCCGCCGCGCCTGGCTAACCAAGGAAGATGTGCTCAATACGCTGCCCGCGCAGAAGTTCACCAAGGCGATGAAGCACGGGTGGGCGTAAGCCAGCATTCACCACTTGGCGTATTAGCATTTCGCACTTAGCACCCTCTCCACGAAATTTGGGTGCGGTAACAAATGTTTCCCAGCCTGCCGCGAAAGCGCATAGAATCGGCTAAGTTGTCGAGCCCCCATGCCCGAAGAAGCCCCACGCTCACCAGCTCAATTTCCGGCGGAAGCGGCGCCCAGCGCGCCATCCCCGCCGATCCCTTTTCCCGTCGCACAGGAATTCGGAAATGCGCGCAAGAATCTGCCTCCGGCGAAGATTATTCTCATCGGGCTGGGGGCGGTTCTGGTAGTCGCCGCAATTGTTAGCCTGATGCAGATGCAGCATCAATCGGCGAGCGGCACCATCGACAACGTCGTAGTGGCGCCGATTCCCGGTCAAAAGCAGGTGCTGGTGAGTATGGCGATCTCGCTGCAAAATCACGGAAAGAAGCCTTACGTCATCCACGACATTAAGGCAAACCTTGCCGCCACCGCGGGCAACTTTAGTGACGAAGCGGCGGCTGCGGTCGATTTCGAGCGATATTTTCAGGCTTTTTCGATTCTGCAACAAAAGGGGATCGATCCGCTGAGGCTGGACACCCGGATTGAGCCCGGTGGTCGGACGAGAGGAATGATTATCGTGAGCTTCCCGGTTACGGCCGACGAATTTACCAACCGCAAGTCCGTGACCGTCACCATCTCGGCCAGCGATCAGCCTGAGCCGCTTGTGCTGACGAAGTAGGTGTGCATCGCATGCATATCCTCATACTCCTGTCATCCTGCGCGGAGTTTTTCCTGCGCGAATGCGCAGGAAAAACTCAGTCGAAGGATCCCTACGGCCGCCGCATACGCGGAATTCTCGTGCGCGCGTGAAGCGTCGCGGAGGAAATCTTCGGAAGCAGACCAAGATTCGTGGCAAGGCAGGGATGCTTGACTCCGCAGGAGCTTCGCTTCGCGAAGCTCCTGCTCCGCTCAGCATGACAGGTTCAGGAGGGAACTGAGCGCCGCCTAGTGTTTCTGCAAGAATCTTCTGCGCGCCAGGTGAGTGTTTGCGTCGGGCTTGATTTCGTCGTACTTCAGGCAACTGATCGAACCATCCACTTCGAGCACAGCGAGCGCAACATCGTGGCAGTTGGCAATCCCATGCTCACGCATGGCGCGCTGCAATTCATCCATGCTCACGCGTTCGCGCGCCATGTGGTCCGTAATTACTTTGCCGTCGTGAACCAGCAGGCTGGGCTGGCCTTCAACCAGCTTCCGAAACCAGCGGTTGGTGCCAGAAACCTTGCCCACCCCAAAATTAACCAGGAGCAGCGTAGCCGCCGCGACGATTCCTCCAGAGAGGGACGTGTCCGGCCCCGTCATTGCATTCTGTACCGAGTTGCTGAGCAAGAGGAGTAGCGTGAGGTCGAAAGGCGTCATCTGCCCGACCTCCCGCTTGCCGCTCAGGCGCACGCCCACCAGGACCACGATGTAGATGGCTGCCGTCCGCAAAGCGATTTCGACCAGGACGTGCGCACCGGGAAACATCGCCGCGCTACAGCCCCGCCGTGACCGGCACGGGCGCATTCTTCGGCGTGCTCAAGTAGCCAGTGGCCTTGTTCTTGTCCACGGTCCAGATCACCAACTCATAGAGCATGCGATCGCGTCCGGTATAGAACTGAATCGGCTCGCTGATGTTGCGGTCCTTTTTCTCGATGGTCTTGTCGTCGGAAGTAACGTTCAGAGTGAACTTGCCGCGCTTGGGATCGGTTTTCTTGAGTTGCAGGCTGATGGTCGAAACCGGCTGCGGTTTCGCACCCTTAACCAGCGTGAATTCGTAGTAGTTGCGGTCTCCCTTGTGCTTCAGCACTTCGAGATCGCTGCGCGTGTTGGCGATGAGGCCGCTCTGCACGCCCAGATCGCCCATTGCGCTCGAGAGTTTGGCTTTGGTGGCTTCGAGGTCGGCTTTAGTGGATGCAACGTCGGTTTTCACGCCGCCCACGTCGGTTTTCACGCCCGCAACTTCGCCCGAAACCTGGCTGATCTGCTGCTTCTGTTGCTCCGCCAGGCGCTGCTCCGCCGCCTTTTGCTGGCGCTGCAATTCGGCGGCGCGGTCAGCGAGATCTCTCTTGGTCATGCCCACTTGATGAGCCAGGGTTTCGTCCGAAGCCTCAGCCGATTGCATGCGCTTGGTTAGCTCGGCAATCTTGTCCTGACTGGCTTGCTGATCTTTGGCGAGCTTTTCGAGCCTGCCGTGGGTGTCGATGTGGGCGTAAATCGAGGCCGCGACGTAGATCACCGCGACGATAACCAGAATCCATTTGCCTGTGCTGCTTTCGGGTTCGCTGTGTATTTCGGGGCCTGCGGGTTCGTCCGGCATGCGGCTCCTCCGACTGAAGTTTGGTGGAATGTCCCCTTAATTGTTGAGCAGGACGGAGATAGTGTCAATTGCAGCCGAGGTGCAAGGCAACGGTACGGTAGGCCAAGACGATCTGTTCCGAAAACCACGGGACGGCTCGACAACAACAACCGGCCTACTGTAGTCGCGCCGTTTGATGATGAACAGCAAAAGGCGCTAACCACGAAGGACACAAAGTCTCACGAAGGCCTCGCTGGCAAAGGTTCCCTTCGTGTCCTTTGTTAAAGACTCAGCTGCGAACCTACCGTGCCCATAGAATGGCACATGTAATGGCAATTGAGATGGTAAAATGCCACTATGATTACCACTTTGACGATCGATAAAGCCGGACGCGTCGTTCTTCCCAAGCCGGTGCGGGACGAACTGGAACTAAGAGCAGGCGATTCCCTGGAACTCGAGAGTTCGGAAGAAGGCATCGTCTTACGCCCTGCGCGCGGGACGGCCCGGATGCGGCGTAAGCGCGGCGTGTGGGTAGTTGCGGATTCCGGCGAGCCCCTGCCGGCCAACATCGTGGCGGAAACCATTCGCAGGGTCCGGCGGGAGCGCGAAAAGCAAGTTCTCGGTAAGTGGCGATGAGGTACTTTTTCGACACTTCCGTTTTGGTTGCCGCATTTCTGGAGGCGCATCCGCACCACGAACCTAGTCTGGAGGCCTATCAAATAGCCAGCCGGAAGTCTGGTTGCTGTGCCGCCCACAGTCTGGCGGAGGTCTATTCCACGGTTACCCGCATGCCCTTGCCGTTCCGGGTTAGCGGCGATCAGGCCAAACTCTTACTGGACAGCATGCATGAACATCTGACCCTTATCGCACTGGACGCTGACGAATATTTGTCCGCCATCACAGACGCAGCCGAGGCCGGCATCGTGGGCGGCCGAATTTATGATGCGCTTCTCGCCCGGTGTGCATTGAAATCAAAAGCAGAGATTGTCTATACGTGGGATGTAGAACACTTTCGGCAGATGGGCGACGAGGTGGCAAAGCGGGTGCGCGAACCCCAACGATAGTCTCTTGACTAGATCTTCACGCTCCGCAGCCGCAGCGAATTCGTGATCACCGAAACCGAACTGAGACTCATAGCGGCAGCCGCCAGAATCGGGCTCAAGCAGCAAGCCGAAGAACGGATACAACACGCCAGCCGCAATCGGGACGCCCAGCGTGTTGTAAATGAAAGCGAAGAACAGATTCTGGCGAATGTTGCGCATAGTGGCGCGGCTGAGCTTGCGGGCGCGCGGCGATGCCCGCGAGATCGCCCTTCACCAGGGTTACGCCGCCGCTCTCCATGGCAACGTCCGTGCCGGTCCCCATGGCAATGCCGACATCGGCCTGAGCGAGCGCGGGCGCGTCGTTGATGCCGTCTCCAGCCATGGCGACGACGCGCCCTTCTTTTTGCAGGCGGCGCACGACTTCCGATTTCTGGTCAGGCAGCACTCCGGCTTCGAATTCCTCAATCCCCAACTGGCCCGCGACAGCCGCGGCGGTGGCAGGGTTGTCGCCGGTGAGCATCACGATTCGCAGCCCTTCGGCCTTGAGGTCGCGCAGAGCCTGAGGAGTGGACGGCTTAATGGGGTCGGCAATACCGAGCAGCCCGGCAGGCCTGGCCGTCGACGGCGGCGAAGATCACGGTTTGGCCGTGGCGCCGCCAGTTTACCGCCTGCGCTGCCAGTGTGGACTTCGACCAATCGAGTTGCGGAAGAAAACCTTCATTGCCCGCGGCGACTTCCCGGTTGTCAACTTTGCCGCGAACTCCACGGCCGGTGGTTGATTGAAAGTCCCGCGCCTCCGCCAGAGCCAAGCCGCGGGCTTTCGCCGCCGCAACTACCGCGGCGGCTAGCGGATGTTCGCTTCCCTGCTCTAAGCTGGCGACCAGGCGAATCAACTCAGATTCGCTGAATCCCTCAGCGCTCGCGACCGACACGACCTGTGGCTTGCCTTTGGTCAAGGTACCCGTCTTGTCGACGACCAGCGTGTCGACTTTCTCGAGAAGCTCCAGCGCTTCGGCGTTCTTGAGAAGAACGCCCGCGCTCGCGCCACGGCCCGTGCCCACCATGATCGCAACCGGAGTGGCGAGTCCCAGAGCGCACGGGCAAGCGATGATGAGCACCGCGACTGCGTTTATCAGCGCGTGCGCCAGCCGCGGCTCCGGGCCGAGAAGGCCCCAGACGATAAACGTAATGACGGCAATGGCGATGACTGCGGGAACAAACCATCCCGCAACGCGGTCCGCCAGCCGCTGGATGGGAGCGCGGCTGCGCTGGGCCTGGCTCACGAGCTGGACAATGTGCGCGAGCAAGGTCTCGCTGCCCACGCGCTCCGCGCGCATGACGAAGGATCCGGTTCCGTTTACCGTTGCCCCAATCACATGGTCGCCCGCGTGCTTTTCCAGGGGGATGGACTCGCCCGAGATCATGGACTCATCCACCGAACTGCTGCCCTCGATCACTACTCCGTCCACAGGGACCTTTTCGCCGGGTCGCACCCGCAGGCGGTCGCCGGGCTTGACCCGGTCCAAGGGAATGTCTTCTTCCCCGCTCTCGCGGAAAATGCGGGCCGTCTTGGGCGCCAGGTTCAGCAGCGCGCGCAGGGCGGCGCCGGTCCGGCTGCGGGCGCGCAATTCCAGCACTTGACCAACCAGAACCAGAGTGACGATGGCAGCGGCGGCCTCGAAGTAAACCGGCGGCGTGCCGCTGATATCGCGGAACGAGGCGGGAAAAACCTGCGGGAACACGGTCGCAAGAAAACTGAAGGCGTAGGCGACGCCCGTGCCCATCGCGATCAGGGTGAACATGTTGGTCGACCGGTTTATCAGGGACGCCCAACCACGCTCAAAGAACGGTAAGCCGCCCCAGAGGACTACGGGCGTGGCCAGCAGGAGTTCAATCCACGGGAGCGCGCCGCGAGGTAAGGCACGCTGCAGGGGCATCCCCGGCAGCATGTCGCTCATGGCGATGCCAAGCAGCGGCACGGTCAGGGCGAGGCTGATCCAAAACCGGCGCGTCATGTCGCGCAGTTCGGGGTTTTCTTCTTCGGCCGCAGTTACGGTTCGCGGCTCCAGCGCCATTCCGCAGATGGGGCAAGCTCCTGGCCCAGGCCGCACGATCTCCGGATGCATGGGGCAGGTGTATTCGACGCGGGTCGCAGCAGGCTGCGGCATCTCTGGCTCCAGCGCCATGCCACACTTGGGACACGGGCCGGACTCATTTTTCTGTACCTCCGGACACATGGGGCAGACGTAGCGCGTCTGAATTGGCGTGGGTTCAACCAGAGTTGCCGCCGGCTTGGGCGCAGCCGAATGGACATGTGTGGCCGGGATCTTAGAGGGCCCGAGTGCGATCTGCACCACGCCCTGGCCGACGCTCGGAGCCTGCAAATATTTCTCCGGCGCAACTTTGAACTTTTCCGCGCAGGATGCGCAGCAGAAGTAGTAAGTCCGGCCCGCGTGTTCGAGCCGATGCTTGGCGGTCGCGGGATTTACCGTCATCCCGCAAACGGGGTCTTTTGTGGTGGCTGCGGATTGGTGAGGATTTTCCATGAAAGCTGGCAGGCTTAACTATCTTAGATTCTCCGCACCCATCCGTCGATTCGGGCGGGAGTGTTGTATCGTTGTATCGGCGTTACGGTTTTACCGTTGAATCTTGGAGTCGGAGGCAAGACAGGCAGATGACTCAATTGGAAGTCAGCTATCGTTACGGAGCGGTGCCGGGTGAGGCGGAGATGCGGGCAGTGGATGGCATGCGCGAGGTGTACGGCATCCGCCGCGTCACTTTTGATGAAAAAGAACGGATTGTGCGCGTGGAATTTGACGCTTCCCGGCTGAAAACACCGGTGGTGGTGGGATTACTGCGCAAGGCAGGCATAGACTTACGCGAGGCGATGACGCCGGCTTGATCGTGTAGGCTGTCAGTGAAGATAAAGGGCTTTGGCGGAGCCGTAGGTTGATTCTTTAGACCTTGCTGCGTCCCGGGCCAAGCCTACTAAAGGGGAAAAAGCAAGGGGCGCCCAAGAAAACCTCTGGCCGAAGTCATTCTCGAGAGCGCCCCGTTGCGCGCCACTTCGTCTGTCGATTCATATTGCACCCCCCATGCCAATCCCAAGCTATTGAAAACACAAAGTCGCAACCCGCCCGGAGCGAGTAGGAATTGCCAACGGCCTGGAAAGATTTACTTTGGCGCGGCAGGCTGCAAGCGTGGGGCCGAAATGCGAGGTCGGAGGCACTTGTGAGTCGGCCGCAGAGACGTTGCTTGCAACGCCTGGGTGATCCGTTAAACTTTGCGTTCTTTGCGCGGTTTTCTTTGCGAACTTTGCGGTTCAAGGCTTTGAACGCCGCCAGAAGCTCCTGACCGCAAAGCACAGCAAAAAGCGAAGGACCCCGTGACAATGCCGAAATCGTTGGACGTATTCAGCGAAAATGAACTTTCCGCTATAATCGACTGCGCTGCCACAATCACCGCATCGCGCCCTTAGCTCAGCTGGATAGAGCGTCTGGCTACGAACCAGAAGGTCGGGAGTTCGAATCTCTCAGGGCGCACCATTCCTTTCAACTCAATGGCGCGCTGGAACCAATTTCGTTGTCCCTACTGTGGTGGCGACGTAGCCGTGCGCTCCCGCCGCAGTCCGGGAGAGAGACTCCTGCTGCCACTGCTCTTCTTGCGCCCGGTCCGATGCGGAAAGTGCCGGCGCCGCTTTTATCGCTCTGTCTTCCTGCAGACAAGAGAATCGCAACGGAAAAGGGCATAAGCCCGCCTGACACGTCCAAATTGCGGTTGCCAAACAGGTTGTCGTAGGCCTTCTGGGCGGGCTCGTCGATCTTCAACTCCTCCAACTCGCCGTCCGAGTCGCGTGCCAGCACGAAGTGAACATCCGGGCCGCCAGTCCCGGTTTCGCAGGTTGAAGCTACAACGATGGCTTGCTGGCTGCCGTCGCCCGTGAAGTCGAAGTACTCGAACGTCCAAAAGTGAACAGGAGGTTCCGGGGGGCAGTCGTACTTCTTGTTGAGCCAGTCGGCGACCTCTTGCTCCTCGACGGGTTTTGCATTTTGCGCACGGGCCCAGGGGATGAAGGACAGACAAAGCAGAATGACGAGCGTCCGCATGAGCGCCATGGCGTGATTGGTTTGGATCTGCTCTTCGATGATAGCAAAGGCGAAGTGCCCGGACCGCTGCTTTTGCTCTTCGCCCATCAGGTCCTTGATGTGTGGGCGCGGGCGAGTCGCGCCCACATGGTTGAGCCACCCCTAGAGGTGAAACTGATCTAGCTCACTGTGTGGACGCGGGCGACTCGCCCGCGTCCCTATCTCCCGGAACGACTCCCCCAATCAAAACGAAGGATTGAAAGAAGCACAACGCTTAGAGTCCGCCCAATTAGGGCGATTTGAAGACTCTTTGAACTAGCCGGTACCTTTCCGCTCAAAGACGGAGCAACTTCCCGTCACAATGTCGACGGCGGATGAGGGGGCATAGGACAATTTCCACGGAGGATAGTGGCGTGGCGCTGGCACTGCGCGCGCAAACCCCGCGCGCGCCGGGCGGACGAGGGCATCCGTCCCCACATGGGCGGTGGCGCCTGGACGGGTGATTGGACGGGTCGAAGACCCGTCCCTACGATTTGTTCCCCGGCAGTAAGATTACTGCGGCTTGAAGGTCGCGACGATGGCGGTCCAATAATCGGATGTGTTCGTGGTGAAGGTCGCGGCGCTAGTGCCGGCAGAAAAGATGACCTGATCCTCGTCCGCCATCCGGTTGCCCGGAGCGTCACGCAGACTCCACGTGCTGCCGGCGGTCCAGGTGGCGCCATTAGCGTCGGTTGCGATTCCGACCAGCAACTCGATGGGAAACAGTGTGGTGACATTGCCGCTCGAAACCGCAGTGCCCTTTCCAGTCGCGCTTGCAACCCGATCCAGCACCCCAGAAGTTGCAGCCCCAGAGTATTCCAGAGCAGTCATCCGAATCGTAGGACTGGTCCCGCCCGTGGTTACGGTCACGGTGTCAGGGCCGCCGGCAATATTTTGCGCGTAATAGAGATAGAGTTGATGGCTGTCATTCGAGTTGAATTGAGTAACGGCCAGGGCATACGTATTCCCACTGCTATCGCTGAGGCTAAGCGGCGCCGCACCGTGCCACACACGAAGTCCGATTACGATCAAGTCGCCAGGCGTCGTGCTGCTCGTGAACGGTAGGGCGCAGGTGTTGGCGGTGCCGCAGTCGATCCCTCCATGCTGCACCAGTTTTATGGGTGGAATGGGTTGCGTAGTTGCGTTTACAGAGAGCGATGGCGTGGAAGCGTTTCCGGTCGGATCGTAGGCGCTGACGCTGTACGAATACATGGTCGAAGGGGTAAGTCCGGTGTCACGATAGGAGGGAGTAATCGAAGTGCCGACCTTCACGCCATTGCGGAAGATCGAATACCCCAGGACACCGACGTCATCGGTCGAGGCGGTCCAGGCCAGACTGATGTCGGTGGAGGAAACCGGCGTCGCGGTGAGACCGGTTGGTGTCGAAGGAGGAGTGACGTCGTGCGCGGCGCCTGGGAGGCCAAGCGGGAAGGCGGCGTTGGTGTAATCGATAATGATGTTTTCGAAGATACTCTGAGTCCCGGCTATCACTCCTGCTTCGTTATTCCCTACGCTGATCTCCTTGATGTCCGTGCCGGTGCCTTGCGTCATCGTTACATAGCCCACCTGCGTAAGCGCCGGAACGGTGTAGATGATGAGCTGAGCCACGCCGGAGGTGTAATCAGCGTGCAAGACGCACCAGTAAGTCGCTCCCGGAGTGACCGGAATGTACGGACTGTGGATGGTCGTGTTCGCCGGGCGGGTCTCGATATTGAAGGCATAGGTGCTGCCGGGGCCGGTGCCCTGATCCAGCAACTGCATGACGGCATACTGCCCGTTCACACCGCCGACGAGCCAATAGTCGAAGAGTTTGCTGTTGTTCGGCGCGGGCGTGGGGCCGAGGGTGACGAACCCGGCGACCGTCACCTGCCGGTGTCCCGAGGGTATGTTGTCCTGGAAGGTTTGCACGGTCTTCGTGTCGTCGTACGCGATGGCCTGGGACGGATAGGTAGTGGGATACGAAACGCCGTTTACCGCCACAGGGACGAAACGCTGATTCATGGACGGGGCAATGGTCATGGAGTTCACTGGCGCATTGCCGGTTTGCCACTGATTTGTGCCGATCGTGCCGGCGATCATGGTGGCGGTCGTGATCATGGTCCCGGGCGTGCCCGTGTTCATGGCGATCAGGGCATCCACGGGAACGGTGTTAGGGTCGGGCTTGGCGGTCGCCGGAACAACGGTCGACAGCGCTGAGGTATCTCCCGCTCCATCAAACGCGGACACGGCGTATGAATAGCTAGTACTGGGGCTCAGACCGAAATCGGCGTAGGAGGTTAAGCTGGAAGTGCCAACCTGAGAGCCATTTCTGTAAATCTTGTAGCCGGCGACTGCGCCACCCGTTCCTGGCGTTGACGCGTTCCAGGAAAGATCAATCTCGGAACTGGAAAATGGGTTTGCTTTAAGGCCCGCGGGAACGGTAGGAGCGGTCCCTGCTGCGACTACGGTCACGGTAACTTGAGCACCGGCGGTCCCGGCGACGCTGGTTGCGGTGAGCGCGTAGGTTGTGGTTTGGGTTGGAGAAACAGAAACCGAAGTGCCGGTGACCGTGCCGACGCCATTGCTTATCGAGATCGTGGGAGCAGGCGTGCCGGTTACCGACCACGCGAGGGTGGAGGATTGCACGGAGGTGATGCTGCTGGGAGTGGCCGTGAAAGAGTTAACCGCGGGAGCAACGTTGGCCGGGTTGGTGGTGGCTGAAACTGCCGAGGTTGGCGCGGAGGTAGTGCCCACTCCGTCAAACGCTGCCACCGTGTAGGAATAGGCGGTGCTCGGGCTAAGGCCGGTATCGGCATAAGAGGTCAGCGTGCTGGTGCCCACCTGCGAGCCGTTGCGGAATATCTTGTAACCCGCCACTGCGCCGCCGCTGCCTGGGGTCGACGCAGTCCAGGCCAGATCGATCTCAGAAGACGAAGCCACGGTGGCTATCAGGCCCGTGGGAACAGAAGGCGGAGTTGGAGTCACGGTCACGGTGACCTGAGAGCCGGCAGTTCCGGCGGAGCTTGTCGCCGTGAGGTTATAGGTCGTGGTCTGCGTTGGAGAAACCGAGGTCGAAGTGCCCGTCACCGCGCCAACGCCGCTGATCGAAATAGTGGGAGTCGGGCTTCCAGAAACTGACCACGCGAGCGTGCTGGATTGACCAGCGGTAATCGACGCAGGCGTGGCTGTATAAGAGTCCACAGATGGAGGCTGGGACGGCGCGTTCGTTGTGCCCGAAACCACCGATGACTGCGCGGAAGTAACACCTGCTCCATCGAAAGCTGCCACTGCATAGGAGTAGTGGGTGTTCGCGTTGAGGCCGGTGTCGGGATAGGAAGTCGTTGCGGTTGTGCCCACCGGCGAGCCATTGCGATAGATCTTGTAACCGGCAACCGGGCCGCCACTGCCGGGAGTCGAGGCGGTCCAGGAAAGATCGATCTCGGTAGCGGAAACTATGTAGGTGGTTAGGCCAGCTGGAACCGACGGAGGAACTGGGACTACGGTCACAGTGGTTTGAGCGGTGATGGCTCCCGAAGTGTTGGTCGCGGTCAGGGTGTACGTCGTGGTTGGGGCCGGAGTCACTGATACCGAATTGCCGGCGACAGCGCCGACGCCATTGTCGATCGAAACGGTGGGCGCCGGGTTACCGGAGACTGACCATGCGAGCGTACTGGATTGACCGGCATTGACGGAGGCAGGTGCTGCAGAGAAAGAATTCACCGTGGGAGCAGCAAGAGGCGCGTTCGTAGTCGCCTGAACCGCTGGTGACTTGGCTGAAGTAACTCCGGTTCCGTCAAAAGCGGCGACCGTATACGAGTAGGCAGTGCTCGCGCTTAGACCTGTGTCCGGGTAAGTTGTGCCCGCGGTCGTGCCAATCTGAACTCCATTGCGGCAAATCTTATAACCTGCGACCGAGCCACTGCTGCCCGGAGTGGACGCATTCCAGGAAAGATCAATCTCCGAGGAAGAAATTGCGGCGGCGTGAAGGCCCGAGGGAATCGAGGGAGGAGTGGCGGTTACAGTCACCGTAGTTTGAGCGGTCAGGGTGCCCGCATTGTTGGTTGCAGTCAGCGTGTAGGTCGTCGTCTGGCTTGGGGCAACCGACACTGACACGCCGCTCACTGCACCGACGCCATTGTCGATCGACAGGCCGGGAGCGGGCGCGCCTGCGACCGACCAAGCCAGCGTCGTGGACTGGCCGACGGTGATTGAGGCAGGAGTGGCAGAGAAGGAAGCTATCGACGGAGCGACGGGGTTGGTTGTCGCCGATACTGGTGTTGAACCTGAGGAGACATTCCCCGATGCGTCTACGGCGACGATCGCGTAGGAATAAGTTGTGTTCGCGCCCAGCCCGCTGTCTGGGTACGACGTGGCTGCGGTTGAACCTACTTGCACGTCGTTGCGATAAATCCTATAACCCGCGATCACGCCGCCGTTGCCCGGATTCGCGGCATCCCACGAAATATCTATCTCGGAAGAGGAAGCCGCCGCTGCCACCACGTTCGCAGGAATGGAAGGCGGAATCACAGGAACGCTCACCAGCACCGTGGCTTGAGCCGTCGTAGTCCCTGAGGCATTCGTCGCTGTAATCGCATAGATCGTAGTCTGCGTCGGCGCGACCGACACCGAGGTTCCGGTAACCGCGCCGACACCGTTGTCGATGGACACGTCTGGAGCGGGATAGCCGGACACCGACCAAATGAGGGTAGTCGGCTGACCCACAAAGATGGCGGCAGGAGACGCGGCAAAGGAATTCACGGAGGGGGAAACCGGAGCCGGGAAAGTTGTCGCAGAAACCGCCGCGGACGAATCCGAAGTGTTTCCTAGTTCGTCAAACGCCGCGATCGAATAGGAATAGTCGGTGTTCGCGCCCAAACCAATATCGATGTACGAGGGCACCGTGGTGGCAGCGATCTGCGACCCGTTGCGATAGACCTTGTAACCCGCAACGGTGCCGCTATCGCCGGGAGTCGAGGCATCCCAGGAGATATCGATCTCGGAGGCCGACACCGCGGTGGCCGCAACGTTCACCGGGACTGACGGAGGAGCGGGCGGCGGCGTTACGGTCACCGTAGTTTGTGCTGTAGCGCTTTCCCCGATGTTCGTTGCGGTCAGCGTATAGGTAGTCGTCGTGGATGGAGTAACAGATATCGAAGTGCCCGTCACCCCGCCAATACCGTTATCGATCGATACAGCCGGATCGGGAGTTCCGGAAACTGACCAGGTAAGAGTCGTGGACTGACCGGCGGTGATGGTCGCGGAAACCGCGGAGAAAGAGCCGATGGAAGGAGCGATTGCTGCGGTCGTCGCTGTGACAGGCGTGGATTTCGCTGAAGTATTTCCCGTTCCGTCATACGCAGCCACGGTGTAGGAGTAGGCGGTGTTCGCGCTTAGTCCGGTATCGGTGTAGGACGTCGTTGTTGCCGTGCCAATTTGAACGCCGTTGCGGCAGATCTTGTAGCCCGCAACGGGGCCGCCATTGCCTGGAGTCGACGCATCCCACGAAAGATCGATCTCCGACGGGGAGACTGCGGTGGCGGCTAGGCCGGTCGGGACGGACGGAGGAACATTCACGATCACCATGACTTGTGCAGTCACGGTCCCCGTGCTGTTGGTCGCGGTGAGCGTGTAGGCTGTGGTCTGTTCCGGAGACACCGCGACCGATGGGCCGGTCACTGCGCCGAGGCCATTATCGATCGAAATGCTGGGAGCAGGAGTGCCAGAAACCGACCAGGCGAGCGTAGATGACTGGCCCGCTTTAACACTCGCGGGCGACGCAGAAAAAGAGTCAACCGAGGGAGCAATGCCTGCGGTCGTTGCCGAGGCAGCCGTCGATGGCGCCGAGGTATTTCCCGATCCGTCGTAGGCAGCTACGGTGTAGGCATAACGGTGTTCGCGCTGAGACCGATGTCGGCGTAAGAGGTCGCCGTTGCTGTGCCGACTTGAGAACCATTGCGAAAAATCCTGTAGCCTGCGACCGCTCCAACACTCCCGGGAGTCGAAGCCGTCCACGCGAGATCGATCTCGGAGGCAGAGGCCGCAGTGGCAGCCAATCCAGTCGGTACCGATGGAGGCGTTTGGGCAACAGTCACGGTGGTTTGAGCCGTGACGGTTCCTGAAGTATTCATCGCCGTGAGGACATAGGTCGTGGTCTGAGTTGGAGTCACGGAGACCGAAGTCCCAGTCACAGTTCCGACGCCGCTATTGATCGATAAGGCCGGAGCAGGGTTGCCGGAGACCGACCAGGCGAGGGTCGTGGATTGGCCTGCCGTGATTGCGGTAGGGGTCGCGGAAAAAGAACTCACGGTGGGCGAAGCCGGGGCCGCGTTCGTAGTCGCAGATACCGGCGAGGACTGCGCTGAAGTATTCCCTGCTCCATCGAACGCGGCAGTTGTGTAGGAATAGCCGGTGCTCGCGTTAAGGCCGGTGTCGGGGTAAGACGTTGATACGCTTGTTCCCACCTGCAAGCCGTTGCGATAAATCTTGTAACCGGCCACGCTTCCGCTGCTCCCCGGGGTCGAGGCCGTCCAGGAAAGATCAATCTCGGAAGACGAAACTGCGGTGGCTCCCAGTCCCGCGGGCACCGATGGAGGAGTAATTACAGTCACGGTAGTTTGCGACGTAACGGTACCCGCAGTGCTCGTCGCCGTGAGTGTGTACGTTGTCGTCTGCGTTGGACTCACCGACACCGACGTTCCGCTCACCGTGCCAACTCCGTTGTTGATCGAAAGACTGGGAGCCGGTGTGCCGGAAACCGACCATGACAGGGTGCTGGACTGACCTGCATTGATCGAGGCAGGAGCGGCGGAAAAGGAACTTATCGCGGGAAGGATCGCGTTGGTGGTTGCCGACGCGGCGGATGACTGCGCCGACGTATTTCCCGCTCCGTCAAAAGCCGCTACGGTGTAGGAATAGCCAGTGTTGGCGTTAAGGCCCGTGTCGGGGTAAGAAGTCGATACGCTTGTTGCTACCTGAGTGCCGTTGCGATAAATCTTGTAGCCGGCCACGCTTCCGCTGCTCCCCGGGGTCGAGGCCGTCCAGGTAAGATCAATCTCGGAAGACGAAACTGCGGTGGCTCCAAGGCCTGCGGGGACCGACGGAGGAGTCATTACGGTGACGGTAGTTTGCGAGGTGACGGTTCCCGTACTGCTGCTCGCCGTCAGCGTGTAAGTGGTCGTCTGCGTGGGACTCACCGACACCGAAGTTCCGGTCACCGTGCCGACTCCGTTGTTGATCGAAAGGCTGGGGGCTGGAGTGCCGATAACCGACCACGACAGAATGCTCGACTCGCCGAGATTGATCGATGCAGGAGCGCCGGAAAACGAACTTATTGCAGGCGGAATCGCGTTGGTGGTTGCAGACACTGGGGACGACTGATTCGAAGTATTTCCCGCTCCGTCGAAAGCTGCCACGGTGTAGGAATAGGCGGTGTTGGCGTTAAGGCCGGTATCGGGATAAGAGACCGATGCGCTTGTCCCCACTTGCGAGCCGTTGCGGTAAATCTTGTAGCCGGCCACAGTTCCGCTGGTGCCGGGGTTCGAGGCCGTCCACGAAAGATCGATCTCGGAGGTCGAGATTGCGTTCGCTCCCAGACCAGTCGGCACCGAGGGCGGAGAAATGGGCGTCACGGTGACCGTGGTTTGAGCGCTGACGGTTCCCGCGCTGCTGGTCGCGGTCAGCGTGTACGTCGTCGTTTGCGCTGGCGTCACCGATACCGAAGTTCCACTTACAACGCCGACGCCGTTGCTGATGGAGACGCTGGGCGCGGGCGTACCGGAAACCGACCAGGCTAGCGTGCTGGACTGACCTGCGTTCATTGACGCCGGAGTAGCAGTAAAGGAACTCACCGAGGGAGGAATGGCATTGGTCGTCGCCGGAACTGCTGTCGTCTGCACCGAAGTGTTCCCGGCGGCGTCAAACGCTGCCACCGTGTAGGAATAGGTGGTGTTAGCGCTAAGGCCGATATCGGCATAAGCGGTCGCTGCCGCTGTCGCCTACCTGCACGCCGCCGCGAAAGATCTTGTAACCCGCGACCGCGCCCCCGCTGCCCGGAGTCGAAGCGTTCCAGGCAAGGTCAATTTCGGATGAGGAAATGGGAGTCGCTCTGAACCCCGTGGGAACCGAGGGGGGAGTGGGAGCCGTGGTGAAGGTCACCGTAGCCTGAGCGGTAGCAGTACCTGCGCTGCTGGTCGCGGTCAGCGTATAGGTGGTCGTCTTGGTTGGAGCCACCGATACTGAAGTCCCTGTCACCGTGCCCACGCCATTGTTTATCGAGAGAGTCGGAACAGGAGTGCCTGCAACGACCCAGGCGAGGGTGGCGCTCTGACCGGTCGTGACCGTGGCGGGTGCAGCCGAAAAAGATGTAATCGATGGAGGGATCGTTTTCGTGGTCGCCGAAACTGCCGCGGTCTGCGCCGAAGTATTTCCTCCTACATCAAAAGCGGCAACCGTGTAGGAGTACTTGGTATTCGCGGCGAGGCCAATGTCGGGGTAGCTAACCGACGTAGTGGTGGCGACCTGAACTCCGTTGCGGAAGATGTTGTAGCCTGCGACCGCGCCGCCAGTTCCTGCGGTCGAAGCATTCCAGGAAAGATCGATTTCAGAAGCAGAGATCACCGCCGCTTTGAGGCTCGCGGGGACCGACGGAGGAGTGATGAAGCTCACCGTGGTTAGAGCCGTAGCCGTTCCCGCACTATTGGTCGCGGTGATGGTGTAAGTAGTCGTCTTGGTCGGCGAAACCGAAACGGATGTGCCGGTCACCGTGCCAACGCTATTGTTGATGGATAGCGTTGGTGCGGGCGTACCGGTAACCACCCAGGCGAGGGTCGAGGATTGACCGGACTTGATCAACGGGGGAGTTGCGGTAAAAGAAGTCACCGAGGGAGCGGCGGTAAACGCGCCCTTAAAAGCGACCATCTGCATGACCCACGCTGTCCCATTCTGGGATGCAGTCGCGTTATAGGCGCCGACCGAGGTCACAACCCTATCCTCAACCATATTTCCGGAAGCGCTGGAGCGGCTGGTAAATCCGCTGCCGGCAGAGGTGACGGAACTACTGGACGCGGCTGCGCCAAAAATCAGATCGCTCGCGTTCGTCGTGGGAGCGGCGCCGCTGTTCATGGCCGAGGCGGTGCCAATGGCGGCGGCCACGGCGTCAAGCGGGGATACGGCGTCGACCCCGGAATATTCGAGAATGTAAAGAAAAGCGGAGGACGCAAGTGAGGCGCTGAACGTGGCAGTTACGGTGTTGGCGCCGGCGGCGATGTTCTTGGCGTAAAACACCTCTGCGGCTCGCGCCCCGGTTTTCCACACCGTGGGGCCGGTGGCACTTTGATAGATGTTCCCCCGGGTATCGGTGAAGATCACATTAACCCCAGCGGGACGAATCACATACGCAACAATCAGATCGCCAGCCTTATTGCTGGTGGGAAATGCCACTTGGCCGACTGTGCCGCTGGCGATTGAGCCGCTAGTCTGCTGAACGAAGGTGGGCGCGGCCATAGCCGGCGGTGCGCCGCCAAGGCCGAGTACTCCCAGGGTAAGGAGGACCGCTACGGCTGTGGCCAGAGGTTTTGCACAACTTACCCTCACTCACCCCCCCCAAGTGTGCTGATTTGACTCAGAAGATATTCGTCTGCGGCTTCGGGACCATGTGTGCGCTTCGACCTGGCATGGGGGATGAAACGAAGGCAAAAATGGCCCGGAGTGTATCACGAGATTGGCCTGCGGAGAAGGTCTTGACGCTGAGTTTGCCCCGCTGTTGAAGGCAAACGACTTGAACTGCGGCTCTGGGCAGGGCTTTTGGGCTGCATGAGCGGAAGAGGCGGATGTGCAATTCAGGAGAGATGCCCAAAGCGGTGACTAATTTGCGCCACATTTAAGAGGCATCGAGGGCTTCCGAACGGCATTCCTGGAGTCAGCTTTCTCTGCCTTTTTTCGCTTTATCTACTTTGAGGGCGACCTGGGCGGGGCTCGGCTTAGGGGGAACCGAACCCTTCGGCAAGTCCAGATCTCATCCACCGACGAAGGGCATTTTCTCGCCCACAGAAACCAGTTCAAGGAAACGCCGGTCAGGCCGATTTGCTAAGAGGATACCCATGGGTACCGCTACCAAACCAGCTTTGGAGAGCCGTCCGGCACGAGTGCTGATTGCCGAGGGGGATCAAATCAGCCTAACTCATGTCCGAACCTTGCTCAGCAAGAGCGGATATGACGTAATGGTCGCCCGGGATGGCTGGCACGCTTTGGAACTCCTCGAATCCCAGAATCCGCCGACCCTGGCGGTATTGGACTGGACCATGCCCGGACTCAACGGCATCGAAATCTGCCGCCGGTTGCGCAGAAGTAACCGGCCCCGCGTAACTCACGTGATTCTACTAACTCGCTGGAACCAGCAAAACGAACGCGTAGAGGCGCTCGAAGCGGGGGCGGACGACTGTCTCTATAAGCCGGTGGATGTGCGGGAACTACGCATTCGTCTGCAAATCGGGGCGCAAATCATCATCGAGCGCGCCCTTCTCGAAAGTGAAGCACGCTTCCGCACTGCCTTCGAATGTGCCGGCATCGGCATGGCCGTGCTCAAAATTTCCGGCGAATTCCTGCAGGCGAGTCGCGCTCTCTGCGATCTTCTCGGCTATACCGTGGAAGAACTTGTAGGAATGACTTTCCATGCCTTGGTCTCATCTGGAGATTCTCCGAATTCTCAGGTTCTGTTGCAGCAGTTTCTGAAGGCAGGACAGCCCAGCCGCGAATTCGAAGGAAACTTCGTGACCAAATCCGGACTTAGGGTGTGCACTTCCTCGACTATTTCCGTGGTATTGGATTCCGAGGAACATCCGGCATGCTTTGTGCTACAGGTCCAGGACGTCACCGAGCGCAAACGTTCCGAAAAGGCGTTGCAGGAGAGTCTGGCGGCAAGCAAGCAGGCGCTCAAGGAATTGTCAGATCAAAAGTATGCCATGGACCAGCACGCCATCGTGGCCACTACCGATGTGCAAGGAAACATTACCTATGTCAACGACAAGTTCTGCTCGATCAGCAAATATTCAAGAGAAGAGTTGATCGGCCAGAATCATCGCATCGTCAACTCCGGATACCACTCGAAAGAATTTTTCCAGCACCTCTATCAGACCATTTCGCGCGGCGGGGTATGGCAGGGCGAGATTCGGAACCGGGCCAAAGACGGCTCCATCTACTGGGTCGACACCACCATCGTTCCCTTGCTCGATGCTCGTGGAAAACTGCGCCAGTACATAGCAATCCGTGCCGAGATCACGGAACGCAAAGCTGCTGAGGAGGCTTTGCGGCGAAGCGAAGGGCTGCTGCGAGCGATCAACGACAATTTGCACGATCTTATCCTGGTTCTGGACTCCGACCACCGCTGGAAGTACGTAAATCCCGCTTCCGTAGAGGTTCTGGGCTACACTCCCGCCGAGTTAATTGGCACCGATGCGTGGGCGATCATCCACCCGGATGATCAAGCCGCTGTGGCCGAGGCCGCCAAAGAAGTTTTCTCCGGGATGCCGGGACGCGTGATTCAGTTCCGCTGGCGCCACAAAGACGGCCGCTGGCGGTACATTGAATCGCAGGCCGCACTGCTACGCAGTTCCAACGGCGCCATCGAGGGCAGGGTCCTGGTAGCGCGGCTGATCGACGATCGCCTGCTCGCCCAACAAAAATTGCAGGCCGCCCACGCGGAAACCGAATTGTTCCTCCGCTCGATTCCCTCCATCTTGATCGGGTTGGACGAGGAAGGCCGGATCACCCGCTGGAACCTGACCGCCGCCACCACTTTTGGATTGGACGCTGCTGATGTGCTCGGGCGCAAGATCGAAGAATCCGGCATCCAATGGGCACACCCCGACATGCCGGCCGAGGTTGCGGAATGGCTCTCCACCGGGACCTCTTATCGCCGCGAGGATCTGGCCTACGAACGCGAGGGCAAGAGTTTTTTCGTCAGCCTTGAGGTGCGCCGTATTTCGCCGAAGGAAAGCGAAAGGCCAGGCTTTATTGTTACCGGCGCGGACAGCACCCAGCGCAAGGGCCTCGAAGAGCAGCTGCGGCAGGCCCAAAAGCTGGAAGCCATTGGACAGTTGGCGGCCGGCATTGCCCATGAAATCAATACGCCGACACAGTACGTCAGCGACAACATCACCTTTCTGAAAGATTCCTGGGGGGCGAGTGCGGATTTCTTGGATTTCTGCAACCTCATGGGAGCCGAGGCTGAGGGCGGTTCGGTCTCTCCCGAGTCGCATAAGAAATTCATCGACTTCTATGAAAAAGGCGATTTTGGCTATTTGATGAAGGAAATTCCCCGGGCTCTCGATCAGTCACTGGAAGGGCTGCAGCGGGTCGCAAAGATCGTTCGCGGCATGAAGGAATTTTCTCACCCGGGGTCGAAAGAAAAGCGTGCGGTCAATCTGAATCAGGCCATCGACAGCACCATCACGGTGGCGCGGCATGAGTGGAAATATTGCGCCGAGCTAGTCACCGCATTCGACCCGGCCCTTCCCTTGGTTCCCTGCCTGGCGGGCGAGTTCAATCAGGTGATGTTGAATTTGATCATCAACGCGGCCCATGCTATCGTCAGCGCCCTCGGCGAAAACAGCAGCGAGAAAGGCACAATTACCATCACCACCCGCCTGCAAACGGACTGGGCGGAAATCGCCGTCGCCGATACGGGCTCTGGCATACCGGAGGAAATCCGCTCTCGTATCTTCGATCCCTTTTTCACCACCAAGGAAGTCGGGAAAGGCACAGGCCAGGGGCTCGCGCTGGCACATTCCGTCATCGTCAAACTGCATCAGGGGCAGCTTTGGTTTGAGACTGAATTGGGCCGGGGAACCACTTTTTTTATTCGTCTGCCCTTGGATACAGGAGTCGCCGTCACATGAGCAAACGGATCCTATTTGTCGATGATGAGCCGATGTTGTTGCAGGGAATCGAACGCAGCCTGCGCAACATGCGAAAAGACTGGGAGATGGAATTTGCCACCAGCGGCGCCCAGGCCCTGGAGAATATGGAACGGGCTCATTTTGACGTAGTGATCTCCGACATGCGGATGCCGGGTATGGATGGAGCGCAGTTGTTGGAGTTGGTAAAAACCAAATACCCGCGGGCGGTACGGATTATTCTTTCCGGCCAGTCGGACAAAGAGACCATTCTGCGGTCGGTGGGACCTACCCATCAATATTTATCCAAACCCTGTGACGCGGAAGAACTGAGGAGCAAGCTGGTGCGCGCCTTCGCCCTGCGAGAGCTGCTGGAGAACCCCCGCCTGAAAGAGATCGTCGGCCGCCTGGATACGGTGCCCAGCCTTCCCGCATTGTATGTGGCCGTGACCACTGCGTTACAAGCGGCGGATACGCCGATTTCAGAGATCGGCAAAATCATCGCGCAAGACATGGGAATGTCGATGAAGGTGCTGCAGTTGGTCAATTCCGCCTTTTTCGGGCTTCCCTGCCAGGTTTCCAATCCCCAGCAGGCCTGCGCGCTGATTGGGATCGACAATATTAAGGCGCTGGTGCTTTCGGTGCATGTGTTTTCGCAGTTCGATCAGCGCATCGAGCACGAAGTATCGGTGCTGTGGAAGCACAGCTTTCAGACCGCCGGAATGGCGAAAGCGATTGCGAAGGCCGAGAACAGCACCCGCAATCTGGTGGACGACGCCTTTGCCGCGGGATTGCTGCACGACGTCGGCAGGCTGGTTCTGGCGTCAGCGTGTTCCGCCGAGTTTCGGCAGGTGGCACTACGGGCAACGGAGAAGAAGGAAACCCTTTCGGCCGTCGAGCAGGAGCTATTGGGTTGCACGCACGCTCAGGTAGGGGCGTATTTGCTGGGACTGTGGGGACTGCCCAACCCAGTCGTCGAGGCGGTTGCCTGGCACCATACTCCCGATCACGCCGCCGTCGACAGCTTCTCGGCGCTGGTCGCGGTGCACGCCGCCGATTATTACGATCACCAGTCGCATTCCTGCCCCTCCTTCGGCGAAGCCTCGCAACTGGATGAAACCCTACTGGCGAAACTGGGGCTGCAAGATCGACTCGCAGAGTGGGCGAAGGTTTGCCAGGCGCTAACGGCGAAAGGTGAAGGTCATGTCTGAAAAGATTCTGTTAGTCGACGACGAGCTGTCGATCTTGCAAGGCTATCAACGGCTGCTTCATCGCGAGTTCCAAACCGATATCGCGGTCGGGGGCGCCGCCGCGCTGACCTGGATAACGACCAAAGGGCCGTACGCGGTCGTGGTTTCCGATATGCGTATGCCGGAGATGGATGGAGCCCAGCTACTGGCGAAAATCAAACTCCTCGCGCCGGAAACCATTCGAGTCATGCTCACCGGAAACGCCGACATCCAGACCGCGGTGAGTGCGGTCAACGAGGGAAATATTTTCCGCTTCCTCACCAAGCCTTGCACCAAGGAGACTCTGGCCAAGACCCTGACCGCCAGCCTGATGCAGTATCGCTTGTTGGCGGCGGAGAAAGAGCTGCTGGAGAAGACACTCCGCGGCAGCATCCAGGTGCTCACGGACGTACTTAGCCTGGTGAATCCAGCCGCGTTTGGCCGGGCCCAGCGGTTGCGCCGCTATATTCATCACATTGCCAGCCGGATGGCCCTGGAGAATCCCTGGAGGTTCGAAATCGCCGCCATGATGTCGCAGTTAGGATGCGTAACCCTGGACCCCGAGACCATCGACGCGGTCTATTCGGGCGGGACCTTATCTCCGGAAGAGCAGGCTCGCTACGATGCGCATCCCATGGTCGCCCGCGAGTTGCTGAACAATATTCCGCGCATGGAACCAATCGCGTGGATGATTGCCTACCAGAACGAATCCGCGCCGGTGGAAGGCGACATCGCGGATCGTGACATGGCCGAAATGAGGACCGGAGCGGAAATTCTCCGGGTGACGCTGGCCTTTGACCGCCTTATGAGCCAGGGCCTTTCCAAGACAGAGACAGTGCACCGGCTCTCGCGGTTGCATCGGGATATGGACGCTCGGGTATTTCAGGCTTTGGTGGAATTAGAGCCCAACGAAGGTGAGACTGAAGTGCGCACCTGCCGGGTTGAAGAACTCACGGTGGGGATGATCCTCGACCAGGAAGTACGCACGCATGCCGGCCTGCTGATTGCAGGAAAAGCACAAGAAGTCACTTTCCCACTCATCGTTAAGCTCAAGACTTATGCGAAAAAAGGCACTATCGACGAGAGCATCGCGGTCTCGGTGCCGAAGAGCATGGCAATCGGAGCAGGCGGCTGAGCTCACTGGGCCGACAGGAATCTTACCCACAAATAAGAAGCGCCCCGGACTCATTGAGTCGTGGGACGCCCGAACAGCCCTCCCCCAGAACTGCTCATGCACAAAATACGATTTCGCCTCGGGAGTGTAAATGCCACGATCGTGCCAGGCGGGTGAGTGTGTCTGTGTAAAAATTTGCTCCCACAAATAAGAAGCGCCCCGGACTCTCATTGAGTCGTGGGACGCCCGAACAGCCCTCCCCCGGAACTGCTCATGCACAAGATACGATTTCGCCTTGGGGGTGTACATGCCACGATCGTGCCGCTGCATGGCACGAGGTGGCCATCAACGAACCCATTATGTAGAGACCTAGCTTCGCTACGTCTCGCCGCTGCAACACTACGAAGCCGGAAGCACCGACGCCCCAGCGGCAAGACGTGGCGAAGCCAGGTCTCTACCGCGCAGGATTTACGCATTTCCTTCCAGCGCGGCAACAAATTCACGAGCTGCTCCCTCTGAATGTTTTCATGGGTTTGCAAAATCGATCAGCCGCAACTGGTTACAGTGGTAATCGGCCGTAGGTTATTACCGTTGACCGAGTTGCGTCCTGGAAACTAAATTTTCGGCAATGGGGGTCGTATGTTAGACATTCATAAAGTGCTGCGGCGCAAGCAGGCGCAGTATGCGCAACTGGCTCAAGAAATTGAGCTACTGCAACAGGCCGCAGAAAAACTACGGGAAGTTGCCCCCCTACTGGAAGAGGCTGACGAAGATGAGAGCGCGGTTCTGGCCGAAGTGGATGAAGAGATCGGCCAGCAGCACCGTGCCGCATCGATGGCTGCGGCGGCGTCCGCAGGCAGTCCGCAGTCGGCGAGTCCGGCCGAACCCGCCAATCCGGCACGTCCCCTGGCCCCGCGCTGGCCGTAACCGTTGCGATTTCGATAGCGAGACAAGTGACGCATGACGTATAAAGCCCTCCTGGTTTCCAAAGACGACGAGGCGGCGGCGGTTCTCACGCCGATTCTGTCCGGGTTCGCGCTGGGCGTTCAGGGCTGCGGCTACGCCGAAGCCATTCGCGAGCTGACTGAACAGAAGTTCGACGCGGTAATCGTGGACTTCGACGATCCCGAGAAGGCCAGCCTGGTACTGCAAAATGCTTATCTGGGATCGCCGGGAAGCACAGCAGTAAGCGTCGCTCTGCTGCGCGATCACACCAAAGTGCGGCAGGTACTTGGGGCAGGCGCGAATTTCGTGCTGTACAAACCGGTTTCCTCCGAGCAGGCCAGGGCCGCTCTCCTGGCCGCAAGTGCGCTGATGAAGCGCGAACGCCGCCGGTGCCTGCGAGTGCCGGTGCAGGTCCCGGTCGAACTGCGAGTCGACAACGGTCTCGACGTGGAAGGCATCCTGCTCGACCTCAGCGAGGTCGGAATGGAAGTGCTGTCCTCCCAGCCGCTTTGCCCTTCTTCCGCTTTGAATGTTCACTTCGCTTTGCCCGACGGCAGCGGGCTGATCGAGGCCCACGCCGAGGTCGCCTGGGCAAGTCCCAACGGGCAGACCGGCATGCGCTTCACCGGCCTTGCGGAGAACTCTCGCACTGCTCTGTTCGGCTGGGTGGCGGCCAATTCCAAGAAGCTTCCGCCGGAAGAGCCGGAAATCCTTGCGCGCTGCAAGCTGACTGATTTAAGCCTGGGCGGATGCTACGTGGAGACGGAATCGCCCTTTCCGGAGCGCTCCGCTGTACTGCTTCGGCTAAACGCCGCCGGCCAGGTTGCGGCCGGAGTGGAAGTACAGGCGCTCGGCATAGTGCGAGTGATGCATCCTGGCTTTGGAATGGGAATCGAGTTTCTCTCCGCCACGGGAAGCGAACGCGATCAGGTGGCCAATTTCATTGGATTTCTGAGAAGCCACCCTCTCCTCTCCCCGGAATTAGCGGTTATGCCGCGTGGATTGATCAGCGGCATCGATCCAAGCACAGAACAAAATACTGGGAGAGATTTCGAAGATCCTCTACTCGATCTACTGCACGGCCACGAGTCCCTGAGTCAGGAAGAATTCCTGCAAGCGCTTCGGGGACAGCGCGGGAAAGCGGCCACGGCGTAAGGCAGCATTTAGCACTCAGCCTGAGAACAGTCCGTAGAGTGGGCCTGACCCGAATTGGCTGGCCAGCTTCTCGGCCCCATGCTGACTGAATGCTAAGTGCTGAATGCTGAGTGCTGTTTACCGCTATCTTCCCTCCGGCTTCCACTTGTTCAAAAACTGCAGCAAGTCTTCCGGCCCGAGCGCCCGAGCATTTTCAAACTCTCCATTCTTTTGGCTGGCCAGCAGCTTCCCGTCGCTGTCCAGAACCGCCAGCGCGGGGATTCCACGTTTCATCGGAACCTGGTATTGCTGCATGAGATCCTGATTCTTGTCGCCCTTCCCCACATCGACGTGCACGACTTCGTATCCACGCTCCAGCACCGCCGCCAAGTCCGGACGATGGAAAGCCAAGTCGAGCACGTGGCAGTCAAAGCACCAATCGGCGCCAAAGACGACGATGACGCGCTTGTGGCCGGCTGCTGCTGCCGCCAAAGCGTGCTTGATCTCGGCGCGAGCGTCCTCATTCGCGGGATAGATTTCGTTGCTGGTTTCGAGCGGCTGTTGCAGACGGGCAGGATCACTGCGTTTCAATACCACCAGCCTCCATTCTCCGCCCTGCTGCTGCCAGACTTGCGCGGCGTTTACGTACAACACTTTTCCCGGCGGCGAGGCTGGATGTATCTCCAATCGAAGCAATAGCTGTTCTATCCCAACTTGCGGCGAGGCCGACTGGAGAACATCCACTTTCAGGCCACGCGGCTTGAGACGGGTCCAGAAGGCGACGTCGGCATCGGCACCAAGATTATCCGCGGAGGCAGTCCCAATCGTCGCCGGAGGAGTCCTGCTATAGAGGGCCTTCAGAGCGGACGCATTGCCGCCGCTGACTGCGGCCTTCCATTGTTCGAGAGGCGGAAAGGGAGCAGTCGCAGCGAACTGCCCGTAGCACTGGGGAACGGCGACCCCCACAGCTACCAGCAACGCGACTCCTACAACTGTTGAGAGAAAGCTCATGCGAAAACTGGTCCAAGGCAACGCGCGGGTCAAGAAAGTTGGCCTCCAAATGTTCCAGGACCACCGGCGGGTTGCCGGCGCTTCCACTAGCGGAGTATATCGAAAGCGGGCGATATACTTCGTGCTTGTATCTTTACGAACTGGTGTCCTGAGTCTAATGACCGTTCACGGCGGCTCCTGATGTCTTCCTGATTGGCTCCGCCTGCGGTTCTCTATCTATAAGCTGCGAGGATTCTGATGAAGTCTGCGCTCTTTGCTCTCTGTGTCGTGTTTGCGGTTGGCAGTCTGAGCGCTCAGACACCGGCCTGGCAGCCATCGCCCGGACATACGCAAGTGCCGATATGGCCAGGGGCAGCACCTGATCCGCAGCCTGTCGCGGAGCCGGAGAACGAAACGAAGACGGTAACGGACCCCCTGGTTGCCGGCCGGCCCTGGGTCGCGGTGGGGAAGGTCTCCCGACCGACGATGACGGTTTACTCGCCAACGGGAAAGAATACCGGCGTTGCGGTCGTCGTGTTTCCGGGTGGGGGCTATTCAATTCTGGCAATCGATCTTGAAGGCACGGAGGTCTGCGACTGGCTGACATCGCGAGGGATTACGTGCGTGCTGCTGAAATATCGAGTGCCGGATTCGGGTCCAGCCTGGCATGACGATTGCCGGTGCAATATTCATCCGAGAGCACCCACGGCGCTGGAAGACGCACAAAGGACGGTGGGGCTCGTACGCTTCCACGCAGCGGACTGGCACATCGATCCGCACAAGATCGGCGTGCTGGGGTTTTCGGCGGGCGGACATTTGGTGGCCAATATCAGTACGCACTTCGCGCAGCGTGCCTACGCATCCGTGGATGCGGCCGACACAGTCAGCTGCCGTCCTGATTTTGCCGTGGCGATTTATCCGGGGCACATGCTGGAAAACACGACGAAAGAATTTGAATTGAATCCGGAAATCCCTGTTACCGCCAGGACGCCGCCCACGTTTTTGCTGCAAGCGGAAGATGACCACGTGGATGGTGTAAAGCAATCGTTGGTCTATTACATTGCGCTGAAGAACACCGGTGTTCCCGTGGAAATGCATCTGTATGCGCAGGGCGGGCATGCGTTTGGACTGCGGCGCACGCCGCTTCCGATCACGGGATGGCCACAGTTGGTGGAGACGTGGCTGGGGACGATTGGGATGATTTCGGAGCACTAGTCTAAAGACAGATAGTGTTCCGCGGCGATGATGCTGGTATCCTCGTGGGCTACGCCCCACGCCACGTGGGCGGCGCAGCAGCGAGCCAGCTTTGACACGGCGAATTCTGCAACCGTTACGAGAACATGAGGCCGCAAGCCGAACTCCCCGAGCCTCGGTTACGAAACCGATTCGCCCTTCTCTGTTTCCCTGGCCGCTGGCGATCTTCGTGGCGACATCCCTCGCCGTGGTTCTGCCGTTCTTCTTTCTTGGAATCCCCTCCGGCCACGACTTCGAGTTCCACATGAACTCCTGGATGGAGGCTCTTAGTCAATGGAAGTTGGGGATTCCGTATCCACGCTGGGCTGAACTGGCGCACTACGGATATGGCGAGGCGAGATTCGTATTCTATCCCCCAGCGTCGTGGATGCTGGGAGCCGCTCTGGGAGCGCTTTTACCGTGGAAGCTGGTGCCCGGCGCCTATGTGGTCGTGGTGCTCACACTTGCGGGCTGCTCGATGTTTGTTCTGGCGCGGCGCTGGCTCGATTCCCGGGAGGCCCTTTTCACCGCAGTCTTCTATGCTGCGAATCCTTATCACTTGCTGATCGTCTACTGGCGCAGTGCATTTGCCGAATTGCTGGCCGGGGTGTGGTTGCCCCTGGTCTTGCTTTACGTGTTGCGCCTAGAGGAGGACGGTCGCAAAGGGGTCGTTCCGCTGGGCCTCTTGATCGGCGCCGTATGGCTAACGAACGCTCCTTCAGCGGTTATGGTGAACTACGCGCTGGCGTTCCTGGTCCTAATGATGGTGATGTCGCGGCGCTCGCCTCGGCTGCTGCTATATGGGGTTCTGGCAGCCATACTCGGAGCGGCTCTGGCCGCGTTCTACATCCTGCCCGCGACCTACGAACAGAAATGGGTAGACATTGCCCAGGTGCTGGTCGAAGGGGTTCGTCCCCAGGATAACTTCCTTTTCACCAAGATCAACGATCCACGCCACAATCAGTTTAACTACTTGGTCTCGACACTGGCGCTTGCGGAAATGGCTGCGCTGGCAATCGCGGGCATCTGGTGGCGGCGATGGCGCAAGCAAATCCCGCGAGCATGGTGGATGATCGCCGCCGGCTCTGCGGTGATTGCCCTGCTCTTGTTCTCCCCGACCCTTCCGGCGTGGGAGTATCTGCCTAAACTTCGCTTCATGCAGCTTCCGTGGCGCTGGCTGTTGTGCTTCAACATGGCTTTCGTCTTGTTGATCGCCGTTGCCTGGAGGCACTGGGCGGCTCGTTTGACCGTCGCCGCTGCCATGCTGGCCGTGCTGGCGTTTGGCTGGCATCGGTTTCAGAGCCCATGGTGGGATAATGCCGCTGAGATTACGAAACTCGAGCAGAGCATCCAAACTGCCCGCGGCTACGAAGGCACCGACGAATACATCCCCGTGGACGCAGATGCCTATGAAATCAACCGTGATGCCCGCCGGGTGACCTTCGAGGGCGCGGGGACAGACCGGATTCACATTTTGCACTGGGGGCCGGAGTCGAAGTCTTTTGACCGCGAATGTCAGCCAGCCCGGAGAGGTGGTCTTGCGGCTGTTCAACTATCCCGCATGGCGGGTTGAAGTGAATGGTAGATCAGTAGAAGCGGACGAGCGCGATGTCACCGGCCAGCTTATGATTCCCGTGCGTACGGGTGAGAACCGGATCAGAATCACTTTCATCCAGACGCGGGACCGGAGAGCGGGAGAAATTGTGTCTCTCATGACGGCGCTGGGTACACTCGTTTGGTGGGGCGCTTCCCGGAGACGACCCCGAGTCCCGCAAACCGAGAGTTCACAAGAGACGGTGAGACTGTCGGCGTGAAACCCAACACCATTCATCAGAATCGCTCGGCGCCCCCTATGGTTAACATTTTCCGTTCGCCCCAATGCGCGTCATCCTGATCGCCACCTCGAACCCCGGCAAGCTCCGCGATCTTGCGGGCGCGGCAGCGCCATACGGCATTGACGTTGCGGCTCTCCCCAACTTCGCCTCCCTTTCCCCGGTGGTAGAAGACGGTCTGACCTTCGAGGCCAATGCACGCAAGAAAGCTGAGGCCTATAGCCGGCATGTTCCCGGAGAAATTGTTTTGGCCGACGACTCCGGCCTGGAAGTAGACGCGCTGGGCGGCGCTCCCGGCGTGCACTCGGCTCGCTATGCCGCCGAGGCCCCCCACCTGGTCGAGAATAATACCGACGACGAGGCCAACAACGCCCGGCTACTTCGCGAGCTGAGAAATGTGCCGCCGGAAAAACGCACCGGACGATTCGTCTGTGTGATCGCCGCTGCCCGCGACGGCCAATCGCTGGAGGTATTTCACGGCACTGCCGAAGGCGTGATTCTCGATCGCCCACGCGGTTCGAACGGCTTCGGCTATGATCCCTTGTTTTATTTTCCGCAGATTCAGAAAACCTTCGCCGAGTTAACTGCGGAGGAGAAGGCAAACTACAGCCATCGGGGCTCGGCATTTCGTCAGTTCCTGAAGTGGCACGAAGTGCTATGATGTCCGCCGTCACACAGGCCCCAAACCCAGAAAGGCGCTAGCCGCGCCGTAGTTCGCGAGAATCCTTCTCGTAGAACTTTCTGCGCGGTTTCAACGCAGGTTACTTTTCCAGTCCCGGGATACGACGAACCTCACTCGCACGAAATTTCAGGATAAGGAGTGCCACCATGAAGTCAAAGCATTTCGCAAAAACCTTGGGAGTTGTCGTCGCCATGCTTGTGATCGCCCTTGCGGGCATCATGATCATCAGTTCTCCCCGCGTACGAGCCAACGAAGACCACCGCCGAGATGGGGATAGGGATAGGAGGGATAAAGATAGAGACAGAGATCATGATCGCAATCAAGATGATCCCAGGATCGAAGAAGGTTTCGACATAGCGCCCGTCCCGCTGAATCTGGAAGGAAAAAACCGGAAGTTGGTGGGACTGGGGAGCTATATCGTGAACGGATTTGCCTCCTGCAACGATTGCCACTCGGCTGGCACTTCCACTCAATATCTGCCAACAGGAAATCCTTACTTTGGACTGGCAAAGCAGACGAACCCTGCAACCTACTTGGGAGGCGGCAGAGCTTTTGCATTTCCCGCCGCGACTTTCCCGAACATCATTTCGCGCAACTTAACACCAGATAAAACCGGGCGTCCGGAAGGCGGCCACACGTTTGCAGAGTTTCGGGAGATCATGCGAACGGGCGTAGACATGGATCACGTCCACCCGCCCTGTTCAGCCACAGTGACCACCGACTGTATTCCCGCTCCATTTAACGGGGACCTTCTCCAAGTCATGCCCTGGCCCAACTACCAAGGCCTGACCGACCATGACCTCCGGGCTATCTACGAATATCTGAAAGCAGTGCCTTGCGTGGCGGGTCCGCCTGCGCCCAGCGTGCTGCACAACGATTGCGAGTAGCGAAAGGTCGGGTGCCCCACCCTTGTCGCGTTTTTTTGCGACAAGGGTGGGTATTCGGCAACGATAAAACCTCGTGACTCGGGCACTTGTGCCGATACCGCACTGCCAGGGCATCAGTTTTTCGAGGGACGTCTAGCCGACGACTTACGAAAGTCCCTCGTCCCAGGGGACATTCGTGCCCTGACAGGGGCTAATTGTGAGGTAAGCTATAACTGATTGGACATCTCTAGGTATGGCGACGACTCTCAAGAAAACGATCAAGAAAAAAAGCCCTCTGGATAAGCTGCTAGCCAATTTCTCCGCGCAGCTCGAGGAAGCTTCCAAGGGCATGACGCTGAGGGAGCTGCGCGAATCGGAGAAGAAGTTTAACGCAACCCTTGATCGCGCCGTTGCCGCGCGGAAATCACGTCGCGAAACTGCCTAACGAACTCTTTCAAATCCTCGTTCGAGACATTCGGGATGGCGTCCTTGACCGCCCGAACGTAAGCCGGCTCATCCTCGGCTGAGCCCTCGGCCAGAAACCATTTCATTCGTTCGACCATCCTGGCATTAAGTTTCTTTGACTCCTCGTCGATCTAGGTTCGACCAGGATCACGCCGAGTTCGAGTCCACTTGGTCATCCACCCCTCGAGTAGCCGTCCACTCAGGGGGGCCGGCTGTGATCTTTCAACACGTTGTTCCCCCTTAGAAGGAGGGTTTTCCGATTCGGCCGGCAGAGGCCGTGCTGTCAGGAAGGCAGGAACTCGACCAGAGAGGGCCTTGAGTAGGAACGGCGCGGGCTTTCATCGTTCCACACGCTCTTGGCCCAGCGTTGCACGCTGTTGGACCATGTGTGC